>NZ_JBIMLI010000088.1:0-21488 GCF_051859755.1 Limnospira sp. | reverse complement strand
CTGTTACCTTAACGGGTAATAGTGCTATCGTCGCATTGTCAGGCAATAGCCGGATAAATGTCGCGTAAATGTATCAGGAACCCTTCACCCCAGATGTCACTATCTGAGTAAACTGGGGTCAAATAGTCAAAGGGGTAGGCAATGGTTTCACGATTACCAGGGTCATCCTAAACCAGATTAGTGAACCTGTCTACCTAGGCAATTTAAATCAATTCACAGGACATAAGATAATGACCATTAACCCCAAAATTTCACCAGCTTTTGCTCCGTTTTTATCCAACACCGACCCCCAAGGGAAACAAGATGCGATCGTAATTTTCCAGGGACAATACCCCACAAATATCGCGCCGCGTGACTCTCAACAAAGATTTAATACTATCCAGCAAACGGCCACCAGTCACCAAGCCGAAGTTAGTAAACTAGCAGCCAGTTATAAAAGTGCTGTCGGTCAAAACTTCAATGTATCTGCTATTGGTTCAGGTGCATTACCCATTGCTACAGTAGAAGTGACCGCAGAGACTTTACCAGCTTTAGTGGAACAGCCAGGAGTGGTAGTGGTTTTACCCAACCAAAAAATCAAATTAATTGAACCTAGCGCCATTGACTATCAACAATTACGGAGACAGGAAGAAAACAACAAATTAACCTGGGGATTAGAACTCTTAGAAATTCCCAAAATGTGGGAAAAAACCAAAGGGAAAGGAGTTACAGTATCCGTTCTCGATACGGGAGTACATGGAGATCATCCAGCCTTAAAAGACCGGGTGAAAGGGTTTGTAGTCATCGACCCTTTAGGGCGACGAATTACCGCTACCCCTTCCTTTGACGGTGGAAATCATGGAACCCACGTTTGTGGTACTGTGGCTGGTGGTAAAACGGAAAGTGGGGTTTCAATTGGTGTCGCCCCAGAAGCTGACTTACTGGCGGGAGGGGTTCTGATTGGTAATGCCACCCTGCGAACCTTAATTGAGGGTATTTCCTGGTCAATTGAGAATGGGGCAGATGTGATTAATATGTCCTTGGGTATGAGTTACTATGAGCCTCTGTTTGCTCAGGTTTTCGATATGCTGATCAATCAATATGATGTTCTCCCAGTGGTGGCGGTCGGTAACGAAAATCATGGTAATACTAGCTGTCCAGGAAATGCTCATAATGCTTTCTCTATCGGCGCGGTGGAAATGCTCCCTAATTCTGAACTGGGAATTACATTTTTTAGCAGTGGCGCAAGTTTAGTATTTCCAGATGATGCTCCTAACCGCTTAGTGACTAAGCCGGATGTATCAGCCCCTGGGGCTCAGGTTTATTCGGCTGTTCCTCCCACTAAACAGGCTAATGGGTCTTTTGAGTATACTTATATGGATGGTACATCTATGGCGACTCCCCACGTGGCTGGAGTGGTGGCGCTATTGTTAGCTGCACAACCTGATGTTCCGGTGAGCAAAATTGTGGAAGTGTTGCGAGAAACCGCCGAACATCCTGGGGGAGAACAAATGCGCCCGGATAACCGTTGGGGATGGGGGTTAATTAAGCCCTGGGAAGCTCTACAAGCTCTGAAATAGGTTTAATTATCATATTAGTTAGGGGGGGGTAATTGTGATGATCCCATACGGCATAATTGGATTGACTTTGCTGGGGGTGGTGCCAGGAGATGCTAACCCAGCAGCGCTCCCCCCATTAACCCCATTAAACATTTGTGTTAGGGAGAACCGCGATATGAAAATTAGCCCCGAATTTGCTGCTCGTTTGGCGCGTCTCAAGTCTCAGGAAAAAATCCGGGTTTTGGTTTTCCTCCAGGTTCCCCCATCAAATCATCAGCGATCGCCACGTCTATCTCCTGAACAGCGAAAAGCTGAAATGGTTGCTACACAAAAGGCGGCGGAAAGTTCCCTTAATCAGATTAAGCCTATTCTGAATCAGTATAATGGTAAATTACTCGCCCCAAGCCCTAGTTTACTGGGTACGATTCCCGTTGAAATAACTGTGGCTGGTGTTTATGTCCTTAGTCAATCTAATGCGGTTAAATCGATAATTGAGGATCAGGATATTAACTGATAGATAGATGGTAATCATGAGGAAATATCTACTACTGGTTTTTTCCCCAATAACCAATAAGTAGTCATCTGTCCTTTTCCTTTGACCGGAATAGGACCGCGTTCTTTAAATATATAATTCTTCTTCAGGCGATTGTAGGTTTCCTCGGTGACTTGAATAGAACCCGGTGTTCCTGATGATTCCATGCGGGAAGCAATATTAACCGCATCTCCCCATAAATCATAAATAAATTTTTTAATCCCAATTACCCCAGCTACCACGGAGCCGGTATTGATACCAATGCGAATTTGGAAGGATTCTGAACCCACTAAATAACTACCTTGAAACTGCTTCATTGCTGCTTGCATTTCTAAAGCCATATCAGCGATCGCCTCCGCATGATTATCTTGCGGTAGTGGTAAACCTCCCACCACCATATAAGCATCGCCAATGGTTTTAATCTTCTCTAATTTATGTTTCTCGGCTAGGTGATCAAAAATCGAAAACATTTCATTAAGTAAACTCACTAAATCAATGGGGTGCATCCGTGCGGACAGCGGGGTAAATCCCACAATATCAGCAAATAAAATAGTCACTTCTTCAATAGCAGAAGCTATAGCTTTTTTATTGGCTTTCAACTGGTCTGCAATAGGCTTAGGTAAAACATTAAGTAATAGCTCTTCCGATCGCTCCTTTTCTTGAAGCAGCGCCGCCGTCCTTTCTAATACCCGTTGTTCTAATTCTCGGTTAGTATTTTCTAGCGCAATAAATGAATCCCGCAAATTCTGTATCATCATATTAAAGGATTCAGATAACATCCCCAATTCTCGGATCTTCTCAACTTTTACCTTTTGATTTAACTCAGCACTAGCGGTAGCATTACGAGCGCCACTAGCAATAGCACTGGAGGCTTCACTGAGGCGTAAAATCGGTTCACTAATCCATCTAGCAGTCAGAATACCCAAAATTATCGCTAACACTAACGCCATCATAAATAATAAAATTGTGATGCGGGTATTTTCATGGATCTGTTCCATAAAATCCGCTTCGGGAACCACCACCACAATTAACCAATCAATTCCCCTAGGGTCAATCATGGGAGTTACCTGGACAAACTCTCGCCGACTACTAGCATAAAAACTGAGGTGATCGTGATTATCTATTTGACTAATATAAGCTAATTTATTAGCCAAATATCGGGCAGTTTCTCTGGTCATTATGTCACTGCTTTCCGCTGCTAAAATTCTTTCAGTGTCGCGATTTTCTTCATCAGTAATAAAGGTTTTTTCTAGGGTAGAAGTTCCCACCAAATAACCATTACGTTCCACAATAAATGTTTGTCCGGTTTTGCCAATTTCTAAGGTACCGAGAAACTCACTAATTCGCTTTAAAGTTAGGTCACTGCTGGCTACACCTAGTAAATTTCCTTCCGGATCATTAATTGGTCGATTAGCAGAAACCACTAAGGCTTGGGAGCCAAAATACCCATAAATCTCACTCCAAACCGGCTTACCCGCCTCCACCGCGACCAGATACCAAGGTCTAACTCTAGGATCATAATTATCCCGGGAACTCACCAACTCAGTTCGGTTCCCCTGATCATCTGTTAACCATTTTTCTAACTGACGATTAGTGCTATCAGCTAAAATATCAAATTCAATAGAACCATCATCATAGCGTCCCGCGCCAATATAATCCCCGTTTTCCATACCCATACCAATATAGCTGGCGGTGGGGAACTGCTGTAATTGTGTCCATAGATAGCGTTCTAGTGCGGGAATGTTATCTATGGAAATTAACCCTTGATTGATAGCATCAACATTAATTTGATTAATCAAGTGAGGAGTTTCCAGATAGGTATTCATTTCCTGTTTAATCCGGTTACTAACCTCAACTTGTAACTGGGTAGCTAGGTCATTCATCGCGCGGGTTCTATTCCGATAAGATAACCATCCTGTTAATCCGAAAGCTATGGTAATTTGTAGCAAAAAAGGGACAATTAAGACTAGACGCAAAGATAACTTGGGTATGGGGGGAATAATAAATAAGCGCATGATTGATTAGTAGTGCCTCCCAAGATGTCTAAACTGAACCCGTGAAATATTGATAGGATTTGATGGTCAATGCGATCGCCATCGGATTTGAGCTTTCATAGCATTTAACTCAGCTTCAATTTCGGCATCAGAATAGTTATCATAGTTGTATTCATCTCCCCGGCTGATTAATTCTTGCGATCGCACTTCTAATTCAATAGCTCGCTCCTCAAGGCGGTCTATAATCCTAGTATAATCAAGGCTTTCCTCCATTTCATTCAAACGTTGGTAAGCCTCCAGAGAATAGGATCTAGACCGATACAGATCCCGCTGAGTTTTAGCATTAGCTGCACGCTCCGAGAGTTCTCGTAAATTAGATTTAAGTTGTGCCAAAATTTGTTGCTGTATCTGCAACTGTTCTTGCATCTGACTAGCTGTATGTAAGTAAGATTTCCTTCTAATTAGAGCCTCCCGTGCTACCGATTCAGAACCCTTTTTCAGACCCAACTGAGCCCTTTTGTGCCACTCCTGGGCACTTTTTTCAGCATCAATATAATCCTGTTCTATTTGTTTTTGGGTGCTACGGGTATCAGCTATGATCTGTCGTAGTTGAACTAGATCTGACTGCATTTGGTCTATAGCTTCCTTGAGCAGTTGGTCAGGATCTTTAGTTTGGTTAAATAGGCGGCTAACATGGGAGCCAACCATCTGCCAAACTTGATTCAGGAGTTGCATTTATTATGACCTGAAAAGGTGAACACTTGACCAATATTCAGAGATGGTCAACGGACAGGCGCGAAGCATGATACTATCCACAGATAGCAGCAATACCTAGCAGGTTAACCTGTCCTTATTGTAGCCTTTCGTTCCCCGAAAATGATCAGCAATTAAGTGGGTTCTACTGGTATTAATACCTCGGAGTTACCAGGAGGGCTTATCATGTGAACCATGGTTAAGATTACTCTCCTGGTGATGGGGTATCAAATTGAACGGCAATTCCTGCGGCTCGTAATTCTTCAGCGAGGAGTTTAGCCGATTCCGCATCACCCAAAGCACCCATTTGAATTTTGACACCTGTTTTAAATCTGCGGATGTAGGCATCAGGAACCACTCGGCGCACTGTTTCTAGCTTGGCATCATTGTCGTAATCTGTTACCACATAATAGAATCCATCTTCAGCCCTCACAGGATTAGCATTAACCTGGGTGGGAGTATTCGCCGGGGTGGGAGTATTAGCTTGGGGGGTAGTTCCGCCTGCGGGTGCTGCGGGTGCTGCGGGTGCTGCGGGTGCTGCGGGTGCTGCGGGTGCGGGTGTAGGTGCGACAGGTTGAGGTAACAGTTCCTGGGATAGGTTATTAAGTCCAGGACCAGTGGGAATCACCACAGACGGAGATGGAGCGGGGGGAGGTGTTGCGCTGCCATCTAGTGGAGCGGCTTGGGGTGCAGTGGTAGGGGGGTTAGGATTAGGATTGATGGTACTGAGGGTATTGAGATCTAACTCCACAAACTCCTGGGTAGCCAGGTTAGGAGATGTCGGTTCTACTCTGTTGGCATCCATTGGCTCAGAAGTAGGAGTCATAGAATCCCTAAACAGACGATTGAAGCCTAGTATTTGCAAGCCGGCACCACCTGTGACGACATAGCCTAAAATGGCACTAGAAATAAACAGCAGCAGCATAGAGACCATCCCCAAGGGGGTAAATAATCTATTAGTCCAACTTTGACTGCGTTGCTGTTTTCTATATTCGGCACGTTTTTCGATGCTGCTAATCAGTTTTTCGGTCGATTCCAGGTAGCCTAACGGTGAGGTGGCGCTTGAGGTTTCGACGCTGGAACCATTGCCGTTGGCTGTTGTTTGGTTTTGGCTATGGGGAACAATGGGAGCGGGTTCTGGTAAGACGACTGATTCCCAGCCTGTGGGGGGGCGCTGTGGTTCTGCTTGACTTGCGGGTAATTCTGGAGTTCTGACAGGAGGAGCGATCGCACCTGGAAATGATTGCGATTGGTTATTAGATGGCTCCCTAGGCTGCTGATTATCAGATTGAGATTGCCTTCTATATCGCCGATAGCGGGTTAGTTCCTGCTCTAGTTTTACGTCTAGGCTTTCCAAAACCGATTGGAGGACTGGTTGTAGTTGGGGGGGGGAGGAGGTAGTTTCAATTTGAGAAGATTGGCTCATAACAAAATTCCTGGAAAATGGGGTTGATTTTAATTGAACTTTGAATCCATTGATCAGATTATAAATACCTTTGCTGACCGGATTTTCACCCCGGAACAACAGCAGTTTCAGCTAGTAGTTAGCCATTGGCCTGATGTGGTCGGAAAATCAGCACAGGCTCATACTCGACCCATAACGATTTACCGAAATATTCTGCAGGTAGCTACTTCTAGCGCGGCTTGGACTCAGGAGCTTACCTTCAGGCGTAAGCAAATTGTCCGACACCTAAATCAGTGGCTGTGTGATCCTTTGCATGATATCAAGTTTTCCACGGCTCAGTGGTCTGATGGGTCTAATCTTTTGGCGGCGGGTGCTTTGACGGAAACCAAGGAGACTCAACAACATCCCAGCACTATCCCGGTTAATGGGGAATTTGGGACTATTGAGCAGAGGGGATCTGAGGATGTGGCTGCACCGAAAACGCCGATCGCTGCTTGGGAAATTTGGGCCAGCAAAATCCAAAGGCGATCGCAACATTGGCCCCTATGTCCTCGATGTCAATCCCCCACCCCTCCCGGTGAACTACAACGCTGGTCTGTTTGCCACATTTGCTTTGCCGAACTCCTGACACCTGATAAATGCCAAGACGAATAGGGGATTCAATCAATTAGCATTGATCCCCAATTGGTTTTGATGTCTTTAAACTGGATCCCCGATGCTTTACATTTCTTTAACAAATTAGCTAAGTTTGTATCTATATATGAAGAGAATATAAAACAATTATAAAGTTTCCTGAACGATAAAAACGGATTCTAAGGCATACTGGATAAGGGATGACGGATTATAGGCAGGGATCAAGGATATACGAGAATATAGGTATTGGATCATTCTTGAGCGAGGAAGCCTGCTATGGGAGCTTCAAACCTGTTAACGTCTGCTTGTCGTTGTTGTCAACACTACACTCCTGAGGGGAGACGTGGCGGGCTATGCCATCAACTCCACGTTCCGGTCCAGGGCAGTTGGAAAGCTTGTCCCCTAGCACTTCCCGTCTTTGCACCTTCTTGGGAAACGGTGGATACAGTAATTCATCTGAATCAAACTCTCCCGACCCTACGAGAAGCAATGGTGGGAGACTTCCCAAATATAACTGCAACTCACCCAGAATTAGAAGCTTCAAGGGATCAACCCTGAGAAGCGATCGCTGTTTAGCGCGAAAGCGGTCAAGGAAGCCATGGATACTGACGAAAATCTGGTTTTCGTTTTTCCAAAAACGCCTGTTTTCCCTCGGCTCCTTCCTCAGTCATATAATACAACAAAGTGGCATTCCCTGCCAACTCCTGTAACCCCGCCTGACCATCACAGTCAGCATTGAAAGCGGATTTCAAACAGCGAATAGCGATCGGGCTTTTTTCCAAAATCTCCAACGCCCATGTGACCCCTTCAGCCTCAAGCTGATCAACGGGAACGACACAGTTAACTAAACCCATATCTAAGGCTTGTTGGGCATTATACTGCCGACAGAGAAACCAAATTTCCCGCGCTTTTTTCTGACCGACAACACGAGCCATATAACTCGCCCCAAAGCCGCCGTCAAAACTGCCAACTTTCGGCCCAGTTTGACCAAAAATAGCGTTATCGGCGGCTATAGTTAAATCACAAATGAGATGGAGAACATGACCACCGCCGATCGCATAACCTGCTACCAGGGCGATAACGACTTTAGGCATTGATCTAATTAGGCGTTGGAGGTCGAGAACATTGAGACGGGGGACACCGATATCATCAATATAACCAGCTTCTCCGCGCACAGTCTGATCGCCGCCGGAACAAAAGGCATATTTGCCATCTGTATGGGGACCAGCCCCGGTAAACAGAACCACACCGATCGCCTGATCTTCCCTGGCATCTGTAAAAGCATCATACAGTTCAAATACCGTTTTCGGGCGAAAAGCATTGCGCTTATCCGGGCGGTTAATGGTAATTTTGGCGATTCCGTCCGCCTTACAATAAAGAATATCTTGGTAAGTTTTAGCGGTCTGCCATTGAATGGACATTGCTTTGCTAAGGTCGCTTTGGTATTTGATGGCGAAATATCATTGTATCTCAAAGGAGCTTTTTTTTAGCCAAAACTTCTCCTGTTGCTATTCCAAACCAATTAATTCTCGATTTCCAGGGACGACCTCCCCGACGGTATAACTAGGGATATGGTGTGATTGAAAGAATGCGATCGCCTCTGAGGCGTGATCGGGTGGGACAAAAACGACAAAACCAATACCCATATTAAAAGTTTCCCACATAGCACTTTGGGGAACATCTCCCAATTCCGCCAACCAGGTAAAAATGGGAGGAATCGGCCAACTGTGGGGAATCATGCGAATAGCAGCATTTTCCGGAATAGCTCGGGGCAAATTTTCCGGTAGTCCTCCGCCAGTAATATGAGCCATACCATGAATGGGTAAACCCTTAGCAATAGCATTCAGAATAGGTTTGACATAAATGCGAGTAGGAGTCAAACAGACCTGGCCAACAGTTTGACCCTCAAATTGAGTAGGGCGGTCATTCCAATCAATTTGGCGCGCGGCGATAATCTTACGAACGAGACTAAAGCCATTACTATGGAGACCACTACTAGCTAAAGCGATCGCCACATCTGCGATTTTCACCTGACTACCATCAAGTAACTGTTGCTTTTCGACAATACCGACACAAAACCCAGCCACGTCATACTCACCTGGGTGATAGAATCCCGGCATCTCGGCCGTTTCTCCCCCCAGTAAAGCACATCCAGCTTGTTGACAACCGGTAGCTATTCCGGTGATCACCTGGGTTAATTGTTCTGGTTCTAGTTTTCCGGTAGCCAGATAATCGAGAAAAAACAGAGGTTCCGCACCACAGGTCAACACATCATTAACACACATAGCCACCAAATCAATACCGATAGTATCGTGGCGGTCAACAGCATGAGCGATCTTTAGCTTAGTACCGACACCATCAGTACCAGATACCAGGACGGGTTGACGGTAGCCTGTGGGTAACTCCAAGCAGCCGCCAAAACCCCCTAAACCACCCAATACTTCTGGGCGATAAGTTCCCTGTACCAGATCGCGGATACGGTTAACAAAATCCCGACCCGCTACCACATCAACACCAGCTTCTCGATAATCCATAATTGATTGTTGTTTTTTTGTGTTCAGGCTTGGCCCGCGAACTCTCCTATAAGGCTTATAAGAAACTTTAATACTTTTTGGAACCACTTAGTATTGCGTCAGTAGAAATTACCCCAAGTCTTGATGACCGGGAATTTGAGCCGGAACCAAACTGTCCAGTTTGTCAGTCCGACGGCAAACTATGCCCCCAGACTAGCTCCCCAAATAGAAAAGTTCGTGCTAGTGTGTTGCAGTTCCTTCAACCCAAGCGAACAGGAAATTGAGTACCCATGACTATGGTGCTGTAATAGGCTCCCATGTAGGGTTTAAGTGAATTTCAGTTCAAACGTGGTTGTTTCATCTAAGAGATTTATGAACGCAAAACCTTGGAGTGGTCTAGTTTCTTTACTGGTTCTATCAGTTTGCGCGCCAGCTTATGCTGAAATTGAATGCGATCGCCTTTTATGTCCAGAAAGTGATGGGAGAAGCCATGTTGAGCAATTAGCCAGATCACAGGGGAACATCACCCAAATTGAAACCCATGAATTAGACGACAAACAAGCTGCAACCCTCTTCGTTCGTAATATCCCCGTTCTCACCTTTGTTCAAAACCCCTCAGAAACGACAGCCCGCCCCATCAACTATCAATCTGTCAATGTAGCTGAGAGTTCAACTGGTAATTTAATAGTGGCTTACCCCACACAAGCCAGCGATCCAGTCGCTAGAGCCAATAATGTCGCGGTCAAAATTAATCAGATCAGTCGAGACAATATTGATGCAGATACCATCAGAGTCCGATGGAATGATCAGGAAAAAAATTATGTGATCCAAGTAGGTGAGGAAAAATTAGTAGCCATTGATGGTAATACTATCCTCCCCGACAATACCCGTGATCTGGCTACAGATGCACTACAAGCTACTAACCGCCTGCGGAGACAGGTAGGTAATGCGCCACCCCTCAGCGACATTGAAGGAAGACCAGAGCCGGAAGTGACTACAGTAGCTGTGCGTTCTGTGGCTAATCGTCTCCAGGGTTGGGCTTCTTGGTATGGTCCTGGTTTTCATGGGAACCGCACGGCTAATGGTGAACGCTACAACCAATATGCTATGACTGCGGCTCACCGTTATTTACCTTTTGGTACAGAAGTCCGTGTTACCAATCAGCATAACGGTCGTTCTGTGGTGGTGAGAATTAATGACCGAGGCCCATTTATCGGAGGTCGGATTATTGACTTGTCTGCTGGAGCAGCACAGGCGATCGGTATGATTAGCAGTGGGGTGGCTCCGGTAACGGTGGAGGTGATCACGCCAGCTAATTAAGGTGGATGGTGCTGTTCCCTATACAATGAAGGGAATGATTGATATTAGGGTGCAATTATTGCACCCACAACTACTTTTATGCGCCTGTTTACAACTGTTGCGGCTTGGCGATCGTATTCCCAAGCCTGCCATAATCGGCAAATAGGTTTAGTCCCCACTATGGGGGGTTTACATTCAGGACATTTGAGCTTAATTCGTCAGGCTCGTAATGGCTCTGATCTAGTGGTGGTTAGCATCTTTGTTAACCCCCTACAATTTGGACCTAGGGAAGATTTCCAAAAGTACCCCCGTAATTTGGAGGCGGATTTAGCACTTGGTCGGGAAAATGGGGTTGATGTGGTATTTGCTCCGTCGGTTGAGGAGATTTATGGCTCTGAGGAGACGGGAAACACAGAAACTGGCTTATCTCAACAAACTTGTGTGATTGTCCCTGACTCGCTCACGTCCCGGCTGTGTGGTGCATCCCGTCCGGGACATTTTCAGGGGGTGACAACTATTGTGGCTAAATTGTTTAATTTAATTCAACCCAACCGCGCCTATTTTGGTCAGAAAGATGCTCAACAAGTGGCGGTAATTAGGCGCATGGTGGCGGATTTGAATTGGCCGATTGAGATTGTGGCCTGTCCGATTATTCGAGAGGCTTCGGGACTGGCTTATAGTTCCCGTAATCAGTATTTGACACGGGAACAGAAACAGCAAGCTACAGTTTTATATAAGGCTTTGCAGGCGGCGGGGCGGCGATGCGGTGAGGGAGTGCGATCGCGTGCGGGTCTGCTACAGGCGGCGCAGGAAATTCTGGCGAGAGTGCCGGGCGTGAAGCTAGAATATTTGGAACTGGTTGCGCCAGATACTTTAGTTCAATTGGAAACTGTTGAGGAAATAGGACTTTTGGCGATCGCCGCCTCTGTGGGAAATACTCGTTTGATTGATAATATTATGCTCAATACTCGCCAGCCTATTGTGGCGATCGATGGCCCGGCCGGAGCGGGTAAGTCTACTGTTACCCGTCATATTGCACAACTTTTAAATTTGATGTACCTTGATACCGGAGCGATGTATCGCGCTATTACCTGGAAGGTGCTTCAGTCTCAAATATCTGTGGATGATGAACCGGCGATCGCTCAGTTGGTTAGTGGTTCACGGATTGAGTTGATTCCTGATCAAGATCAAATTAGGGTTTTGATAGATGGGTCTGATGTGACTGAGGCGATCCGTACCCAGGAAGTTACCCGCAATGTATCGGCGATCGCTGCTCAGGTGGCAGTCCGTCGTGGTCTTGTTAAACAACAACAGCAGTTAGGTCGTCGGGGCGGTTTGGTGGCGGAAGGACGCGATATTGGCACTCATGTTTTCCCCGATGCTGAGTTGAAAATTTTTCTGACTGCTTCTGTGGAAGAACGAGCCAAGCGTCGCTATCTGGAATTACAACAAAAGGGTGATTTAAATACCAGTTTAGAAGAGATTAAACAGGACATTATCCGACGGGATGAATTGGATAGTAACCGAACTATTGCTCCACTGCGAAAGGCAGTTGATGCGATCGAACTTAGTACCGATGGACTAAGTATTGAGCAAGTTACTAATGAAATTGTTAGGTTATATACAGAACATCTGAAAAATGATGATGCTCCTGGCTCCAGTAATGGGGTTTAAGGGAGAGCCGAGATAGAGCTACTGTCTCAGGGATTGAACTTATCTAAAATTCCGGTGAATCTGCTGGGATTAGCGTAATCTGTAGTAACCTAGGGTAATTGTAGATCAATTTCCCCAATAATAACTACCTAGTGAAAATTAACAGAAAATTTAATTGGTGTGAAGGAGATATGACGTGGTTCAGCCTTACTACAGAGTATATCGTCGCCAACAAAGAGTTTTAACTCTGGCAATATTGGCAGCATTAAGTAGTTTTGTGATGGGTGTAGCTTTACCTTGGACTTTACATATAGACCGGGAAGCGAGAGTTACATATCAGCCGCCAATAAGTCAGCAAGTAGCGGCTGAGAGACAGACACAAGGAGAGGTAGAAAACTCTAATAATTCAAGACAGCTACCTGTCCCTAATTTAGGAATACCTGGGGTCAAACTGGCTCTAACTCAAAGGTTACAATCAACACAAAGCGCCTTGAACGAGTTAGAAAATGAACGCTTTACTTTTTCGGTTCCTCAACGATTCCAAGGAACTACTATAAAAGAGGTTAATTTGCCACCCGAACGGAAAGTTATTGCTCTGACTTTTGATGATGGTCCTTGGCCGCGAACGACGGAACAGGTTTTAGATATTCTCAGAAAAAATAATATTAAGGCGACTTTTTTCTTAATTGGGGCGGCTTTGAATAACAACAAGGAGATTGCCAAAAAAGTAGCAGATGAAGGTCATGCCTTGGCTAATCATACATGGAACCACCGTTATCATCAAGTAAGTCAGGCGGAAGCGGCGAAGGAGATTAATAGTACAGGGGATTTAATTGAGGAGGTGACAGGAACTAAAACGGCTCTATTTAGACCGCCGGGGGGGGTAATGACTAATGGTTTGGTTCAGTATGTTCATAGCCAAAATCAAGCTAATATTATGTGGTCTGTGGACTCAGCGGATTGGCGATCGGGTACAGATGCGATCGCTCGTAATGTTTTAACTCAAGCCCAACCCGGTGGCATTGTACTGATGCACGATGGAGGCGGGAACCGTGCGCCTACAGTAGCGGCTCTCCCCAGAATTATTGCGGAATTGAAACGGCAGGGTTATGAGTTTGTAACAATACCGGAACTGTTGGAAATTGCGGATGAGTATATGAGTGATGAAGATATCGCCAGCCAGGAACAAAAGGCTCGAGAAATGTCGGAGAGTGACGAAATGCCGATGTATCAATCCCCTTTACCTTATTAGAAGATCCTGATTAACATTGCCGAAGATGGAAATAATTAAACAATGAACCTGTATTCTTTACCAACTCAGTCAGATTTTGCCATTTCCCTAGGGCAGTTGTCCCTGGAAGATGTTTATAATCTGGTGGACGATCCGGCCAATGGTGCGATCGTGGTAATGAGTGGCATGGTTCGCAATCAAACGGACGGCAAACCGGTTAAGTCCCTGGAATATCAAGCCTATCAGCCCATGGCGCTGCGGGTGTTCCAGGAAATTGCCGAACAGATTAAAACTCAATGGCCTGATGTAACGCGGGTGGTTATACAACACCGGATCGGACATCTACAAATTGGGGATATTAGTGTATTGGTGGCCGTGGGTTGTCCTCACCGCCGAGAGGCTTTTGAGGCTTGCCAGTATGCCATTGATACCCTAAAGCATAATGCCCCGATTTGGAAAAAGGAACATTGGGTTGACGGATCTAGTAGTTGGGTTAGTATTGGCTTATGTGAAGCTACCTGCTAACCAGATGAACATTAGGAACTTAATCCGTTCATGTCGCGTCAAACATCAACAGCCTGCCTCAATACGCAAATTTGAAACCATGATCAGTCAATTTGTACCCCTATCCTGGTCTTCCGGGTCGGCAACCGCTCCCGAAGTTAAATTATCTCCTGAAAAGCTGTCGAACTATGATCTAGTTCTACGATGTCAGGAAGGCTTGCAACCAGACCGTCTTGCCTTTACAGAACTATTACGCCGCTATCAGTCCCATGTGGATAAGATTCTGTTTCACCTAGCGCCTGATTGGCAAGATCGGGCGGATTTGGCCCAAGAAATATGGATTCGAGTTTACCGCAATATTAAGCGACTACAGGAACCTGCTAAGTTTCAAGGGTGGTTGAGCAGGATTGCGACTAATTTATTTTATGATGAACTGCGGAAACGGAAACGGGTGAGACCGGCTTTGTCTCTCGATGCTCCTCGTACTGTTGATGATGGGGAGATGGAATGGGAATTGCCAGCAGATCGTCCGGGTCCTGATGAGGATTTAGCGACTAGAGAGTTTTATGATCATCTACAAGAGGCGATCGCTGATTTGCCCGAGGTGTTCCGCACTACTATTGTGCTGCGGGAAATTCAAGGCCTAGCTTATGAGGAAATTGCCGAAATCACCGGAGTTTCTTTAGGAACTGTTAAGTCTCGTATTGCTAGGGCGCGTCAGCGGTTACAATCTCAACTACAACCTTATCTAAATGATTAGTTGAGATGATGACTAATTCCGTTTGGAGGGAATATAATAGGAAGTTAATGGTCAGAAACCGGCGGTCTGTTGATTTTTGTGGCTCTACATTTTCTCCCCGATTAAATTCAAAAAGGTTGGACCGTTGGTTTCGATTTCTGCTGGCGTTTTAGGGGGGTGTCCCAATGAAGTCTAACCATGACGATCGCTTAGGAAATTTAAATCCGAATTGGCATCCTGAGTCCCAGGGAGAAGGGACTTGGGATGAACCAATGTATTATGAGCTACTTTCAGCCTATATTGATGGTGAGGCGACACCAGCAGAACGCCGCCAGGTTCAGCAGCGGTTGGATATTGATCGCCAATATAAGGCGGCTTATTTGCAAATGATGCAACTGCGATCGCGTTGGCACTCAATGCCGGGGCCGAAAAATACTGAATCCGCCCAACAGTTGGCTGGTGCTGTGTTCAACCAGGTTGAACGCCGGAATAATTTGATGGTGGTCAGTGGTGGGGGTGCGATCGCCGCTCTGTTTTTGGCGGTTTTAGCGAGTTGGGCTCCCACTGGTGGGGGTGGTACTCTCTTTGCTCAGTTGAACCGGGTGGAGTCGGAACCACTACAAATTGCTCTGAATGAGCCTTTGCTACCCATTGTAAATCCAGAGGCGGTTAGTTTGACCATAGATCAACCGCTGATTGTGATTCCTAAAGGTCCCATAGCTCACCCCTAGGTTAATTCTAGCTGGGTTTCCAGTCGCCACAGGGAATCAAGACTCCCTGAAAGGAGCTAACTACTTGGGGATACATGAAATAAGCCCAGGTCTCACGCAGAGGTTTTAGATCTGGGGTGTAGGTGAGAATGCGGCGGCGTTGATATTGGTTTTGCTCCGGTGGGCGATCGCTTTGGTAGTCTTCCAGGCGATCGAGGTCGGCGAGAAGGCTGGGGTCTGTGAAGGATAGGATAACTCCAGATACCCAGCGCGTCCCTGTGGTCATGGCTGGATAACCTAGGGAGAGGGAATATAATTCACCTAGGGCGCACGCTGGTAATTCCTCTATGGTGCGTCCGAGACAGTAACGGTTGTAATTGAACTCGCCGGGTTTGAGACTCCCGTAGACAAATACATGGATGAGATCATTTATGCGATCGTTTTCGGTGACTGTGGGTTTCATCGCCTGCCAAAATGTTTGTTAAGATAATCACTAAATCTGGAATAGGCCTGAAAGCGTTATCAGTTATGTTGCACCCGCAACCTTTCATAGCTACAGCTATCCAGTTCAGTTCTTTATGTTCTATTATCGTTCATGGTTTTAGCCACTAGCATTATAGAAAATTTCCTACCGCATCCACTGCCCCTAGGTGCTTTTTTACCCGAATTGGGCCTCGACAGCATTTTCTCAACTCAAGGGGTAATGGTGATGCTACTGGCCGCTTATGCTGTCGCTATGTGGATGTTCCTGACTAGCGCCCCCAAGGTTCATACCATTATGGTCACTGACTTAAATATGGCCAGACAGTTTTATGAGGGGTTGCTAAATTTGCCAGTGGCTGATGTTCCCCTACACTACTACTATAATTATGAGCAAACTTGGGGAGCTACTGGCATCGATCCTTTGTACCTTTCCACTAACATATCAACTGCTAATAACCAAGATTTAGGGGCTTCTGATGGCTTGTGGTATCAGTTGATGAAAAATACACAACTTCATATTATCAGTGGTGCTAGTTATGGTCCAAAAAATCGCCATCGCCATGTTTGTTTCGATCGCGATTGTTTAGACCAAATTTTGATGCGGGTACAAACCCAAGCCCTCAAGTTTAAAATCCGCAGTGAAAGACCTCTAAATTTTTTGGTGAAGGATTGGGATGGACGGGTGTTAGAGTTTTATGAGGTGAAAAACTAACCCGTAAATAGCCATAATGAACCGAAAAGAGACAAGGTTTAACTTGTCTCTCTGGTGGGTTTCAATGGGAAGATTGGGCAGTGATTAATCAATATCAAACAAATAATAATATTCACCGTCTATTAATTGCGGTGAATTGCCGTGATATTTAGCCACCGCCCTGTCTAAAAATGCTTGAGCTTCCTGGGGAGATATATTGGCGGCTTTGGCTAGGCTAGAAACCGTTACTAAGCCTCTATGATCTCGAATTAGGTGCAGAAATACCGATCGCTTATGTCTTTGGCGGCGGTAGAGTTCCCTGCGTCTTTCGCGATACCATTCCCACATAAACCACCCCCCCATAAACAGGGGAATGCTGCCCAAAATCAACCCCCCCGCCACTTTCCCCCAGGGATTATCTGATATGTTGGTGGGGCTAATTAATTCCGTAGCAGCGGATAACCAGAATATCAACCCCAGGGGAATCAAGAAACTGGCGACTATCAGCTTAAATATCTGCATGGTTTCATCCCCCTGACTTCCTTATTGAGGCTAAATTAATAATATCAACAGCGTATGGCTTCTAACAACCGTGAGAAATAAAACCTGGTAGAAATCATCGATTCTCGGCTAACGGTAAAGCCGTTATCTGAGAGAATTTTGATGATATCTGCCTCCCGGTGTTGATAGGCGCGGGTGGTTTTGCTGGGTCCAGGGAAAAATTCGCCAATTTTTTTAAGTATACTCAGGGCTAAGGTTTTGGGGGCGAAACTCAGAATGATCCTGTTTTCGGCGAGGGAACATAGATGAGAGATCATCTCTGCTGCTTGGTTTTGGGGATAGTGAATTAACACATCTAAGCAAATTACCGTGTGATAGCGACCTGTTAATTTTTCTAGGTCTTGCGCCATAAAGTTGATATTACTGGCGCGGGTGATTAGTTGGTTTCTGGCGCGTTGGGATGCTTCGGCGACCATTTTTTCGGAAATGTCGCTGGCGGAAACGATCGCCCCTGCGTCTCCCAAGGGTATGCTGAGGCTTCCGACTCCACAGCCTGCATCACATACCATTAAGCCGCCTAGGTTTCCATCAGCTTGCAGCCATTCTATGACGCGATCGACGGTTTGCTGGTGTCCGTCGCGGATATCCCGCTGTACCCGGTTGACTTCGCCGTTACCATAAATTCTTTGCCAGCGATCGAAGCCCGTTGAATTAAAATACTGCCGAACAACGGTTTTATCGTCTACCACACTCATGAAACTGCCTGCTGTGAAAAGGGTGTCCAACCCTTGATTCTACCATTTAGGGGTTACAATTTGGAGGTTTTGCTATCCTCAAATTCCTCAAGAAGGGTGGGTTCCTTCGGTACTAATACCCACAGTATGGCATAGATGATAATGCCGGGGGCGGCGGATAGGCCTAAAATAATAAAGGTGAGTCTCACTAGCAAGGGGTCAACATTGAAGTATTGGGCGACTCCTCCGGCTACTCCAGCGATTTGGCAATGTTCACGGCTGCGGTATAATTTTTTCATGGTGTCCTCTCCTCTAATGGGCGATCGTTTTGGTTGACAGTGATCACTTCAATTTCTGATGGAACAATTCCCGATCGCTTCATGATTAATTGGGGTTCGGAAAACCGCCCATCCCCTGTCCGGCTAACCATCCGGTTGTCCAGGCGTTTTGAAAATTGAAGCCTCCTGTCACGCCGTCAATATCAAGAATTTCTCCGGCGAAATATAGCCCCGGACACCGCCGACTTCCCATGGTCTTAAAGTCTATTTCTTTCAGGTTGACTCCGCCACAGGTGACGAATTCTTCTTTAAAGACTCCTTTACCAGTGATTTGATGGCGACTGCGTTTTAATTCTTCGATGAGTTGATTTAAGTGTTTTTTAGATAGTTCCGCCCAAGGTTGTTGGGGGTTGATTCCTACTCGGATAATTAGATATTGCCAGAGGCGACGGGGTAAATTAATCGGACAGTGGGAAGATGGCGATCGCTTGCCAAATTCAGATTTAGTCTGGAGGATAATTTCTCGCAATTGGTCTATATTTAATTCTGGTAGCCAATCAATTATTAAGGGGGTTTTATAACGACATTCCTGCAAAAATCTAGCCCCCCAAGCTGATAATTTTAAGACGGCGGGTCCACTAATTCCCCAGTGAGTAATTAACAGGGGTCCGGTTTGGGTTAAGGGGGTTCCGGTTAGTTTTAGATTCACTGAATCTACGGATATTCCGGCTAATTCCTGCAAGGGTTTATCGGCTATATTAAAGGTGAATAGGGAGGGAACTGGGGGGATGATAGTATGTCCTAATTTTTGGGCAAAATTATAGCCGGCGGGAGTGCTTCCTGTGGCTAGTAATAGGCGATCGCATTGGTAAACTTCCTGGGATTTTAAACAGACTTGAAAGCCTCGCTCAAGTTGAGTAATACCCACAACCGCCGCCCCGGTTTTGACTTTGACTCCCGCATTTTGGGCGCTATTTAATAAGCAATTAACAATGGTTGCCGAATCATCAGTTATGGGGAACATTCGACCATCAGCCTCGGTTTTTAACTTAACTCCTCGCTGGGTAAACCAGTCTACGGTATGTTTAGCTTGAAACCTAGTAAAAGGTCCGCGCAAGGCTTTGTTACCCCTGGGATAGTTGCGAATAAACTCCACAGGGTCAAAACAGGCGTGGGTAACGTTACAGCGTCCGCCGCCAGAAATACGAACTTTGGCTAGGGGAGTTTTTCCAGCTTCTAATAGGGTAACATGGGTTTTAGGGTAGGTTTCTTTACAGGCGATCGCCCCAAAAAAACCCGCCGCCCCACCACCAATTACAATGACTTCGATCATGTCTTGTTTCTCAAAGTTTTATTAATAATTGTACCCGATAAATACCCCAGATAAATGCTGAGTAAATATCAGGCACAATTCAGGAATACTTATCCCGCCAAATGTTCTAGCAGCAGGTCGTGGACAAAACGATATCTTCCCCCTACTCTTTGGAGAATTTGGCGATCGCAGGCTTGATTAAGAAACTCCACATAATTCCAGGGTATTACTTTTTTATCCAACAGAAACCAGCGCAGGCTATAGTGTTCGATTATAGTTGCACCTCCTAAACACAAACTAAACATTAAGGCTATGGCTATTCCCGGAATTATTGCTGATAATATGGTGATATATTCCCCGGTTATATACAGATATAACATCGATAAATTTATACCTATTGGACAGGCTATACAGAACATCACCAGGCTATTTTGGGCCGCTTGATTAATCGGCTGATTCGGATATTTGATATGAGTTATACCCATTTGAGTTAAGGGAAACAGCGCCAGGATAATCAAGACAGCCATTAATCCATAAATAAACCCATAAATCAACTGCCCCATTATCCCAGCAATTAAGGCAGTAATTATGCCGCCTACCATAGCAAAAATTACCCCCTTCTTAATTTTAGACCAACCATAATTTAAGAAATGCGGGTTGAAATCATTAGCTAGTATGCCAGCAATCAACCCCACAAATCCTGATGAAAATACATCCCATAAAAAAAATACATCCCATAAAAAATTATGTATTGTACCAATAAGAATGCCGATTGTCGCGCCAAAAATCAACACAAGAATCATCAGATAAATAAACTCCAACAGTTTATTACCCAAGAAATTATGTCCGATTTGGTGTAGTACAAACTCTGACTGATTTTGTGCTTGCATACGCTTGGCTAACCATCGCAGATACCGTTTAGCCATGACGGGTTCATGGTTCAAAATGCCATGAGATTTATCTGGTGTGTTGGGTAGGTTTTTAGTTAACCTTTGGCTAATATAGATATCTAATAAATCACTCTGCAATTGACTGAGATCAGCATCGTTATTATGAAACAAATAACTATCTATTTGAGGATATAAATTTTCCCTATCAATCACAGTTATTAAATCCAGGAATAAGGGAATACTAGCTAAGGTGAGCAATCCTTTGTCGTTTTGTATTACCTCCCAGATATGTCCGCCGTCTAAAGAGTGGAGATAATTATGAATATGCTGATCAGTTAATGGTTGTAAATACACTAATCCTTGTAAAGAATCAATAGTTTTTCCCGATTGTAAATAGTGGTCATCACGACAACAAACTACTCCATCTCGAACATTGAAAAACTCACTTAGTTTCTCAAAAGGTACTTGTTGTAATCCATCAATAAGAGGCAGTATTTTACCATTTTTCAGCCATTTTTTGGCAATAAATCTGGGTAAATTATAGCGATTTTTTAAATCTTCAACCAGCCAACTATCAATAGATTGTTTAGGATTGTTCAAAGTAGCTAATTCAAATAAAATCGGGATAGCACTATCTGAGTCTTCTTCGGCGATTTTAATTAAATCTCTGGCTAATTTCAAAAGTAGGGTGGTTTTTCCTATTCCTGGTTTCCCTAAAATTAATAGTTTCTGCTGGGATACTTTAAATATATCTAGGACTGTTTGTTGGGGTTCTTCGCCTTCTTTTCTGGTAAAAATATGTTCCGGGAGTTGGTGTCGCCATTGTTCCCTAAATGCAGGGTTTAACGAGGATGTTAGGGATAATTGGGGTATTCTGCCATTAGTTTCTGCTTCGGGTTTAGCCACCCGTGAAATTAATTGATCACTGTGGAGGGAATTGTGCAAACGAACTACTACATCATCTTGTTGAATTTTGAGAATTTGTGTACGCCAGTATGATTGGTCAAAATACATTGATAATCACGTAAAACTCCTGGGAGGGTTGGAAGCTCCGTGATTGATCACGGAGAGGAAAACCGACTCAAGCGGCTGACC
>NZ_JBIMLI010000087.1:0-21491 GCF_051859755.1 Limnospira sp. | reverse complement strand
TTGGGCTGACGGGCACTAAAGTACCCGTGTCGCCTTTCATCCTTGCTCTCTTGAGACAAGGTTTTCATGCTCCAGTGTTGTTCGCATAACAACACCCTCAAGACCCGAAACATCCTATCGGTACTATTGCATACCTGGCTGGAGTTGCTGGATGATAAGTACAAGTTGCTAGGACCCGCAAGACTTTTTTTGGTGATTTACGGGCGTTAACCTGTTACCTGTACTTAGACAGTTGGGAGGGCCTACTGACGTTTATCCTGCAAGGTTTAGAGCGGTTAGACATTCTACCCAATAGCAGTCGAATTTCTATAATGAGAATGGCTGCGATCGTTTACAATAGGGTGATTGCTCAGTGGAAGCATTCCCAGATCTGATGGAAAAAGATAAAGAATTTGCCGTTCATCAACAAGTTAGAGTGATTGCTCTACCGCCATATATCAAAACAGCGGAACCCATGCCGATTCTACGGCCTCCGAACGTGATCAAGTTAGGTGAAGTGGGGGTAGTTCTCGATCGCCGTCCTGGTGGTTACTGGGGCGTTAGATTCACCAAAGGTTCATTTTTAATAGAGAGCCAATATATTGAGGCAGTGGAAAACCCAGAGCCAGAAAGCAGGGTGTCTGACTGACACCCTGGGGATAAACCAACAGTCAAATTACCACAGGCCTCTAATTGGACCAGGAGCCGGCGCTGGTGCCGGCGCTGGTGCGGGTACAGGCCGTGGCACTGGTGCAGGTGCAGGCCGTGGCGCGGGTGTTGGTGCGGGCCGTGGTTGTACAACACCAGCACCAGCACCTGGTAAATCAACTCGTTGAGCAGAACAGCCACCGACAATTCTTGTACCATCGGAGAACTGAGTCCCAAACTGTGAACCCTGTCTAAACAGAGATCCCAATTCGGTACTTACGCTCTGCATTTTAGCGACTGTTGCCGGAATATTGGCGACATCGACATACATTCCCGGCACAGGATAGTATTTCAGAAACTCCAAGAAAGAGATTTTGCCATCGTTGCTGAGGGCGTTAATCAGTCCAGCGCGAATAGCTTTGCCATTAGCAACTCGCCGATGGGTGCGTACAGTTGCACCAATTTCATCAGTTAGTTCTTGACCTGTGGGAGTGTAAATCATACAGGAAAATGGTACTAGGTCAAAGCCAATTTCTAAGCCCATCAATCCCCGCAGGGTGTCTGCCTGAATCCCGGAAGCACCGACAATCTGGCGAATAGTTTTAGTGGTCACTCCATCTCTGGTAAATGCCTCTAAATCACTGATGTTGATGGGAGCTTGGAAAGGTCCATAGGTGAGAATCACTCGCTCGGCGGCGATCGCACCAGTTTGAGCAAAAATTACACCAGCGATCGCTCCGAAAAACCATCCCGGACGCAAATTCTTCACACTTGGTAGTTTCATGTAAAACCTCACTTAAAAGAATGAAAACTGCCATTTCTCATAACAGATACACTTAACCCCAAAAATTGGGCAATAGTCGGAAGTATCTGAGTATTGCACAATCTTAAAAAGCAGACGTGGAGGTGTCTCTTAATGCTTTCAACATTAGGTTGAAAGCGGACTATTCTCATGTACAAATCGCCTTTTTTCAGCCAAAATTTACAGGCGATGCACTTTACGTCTACTACAGAACAGCTATGCTGCTATAGGCCTTGACGGTTCCGAGTGTATCAATAGTTGGGTATAATGTCAAGCATTTGGGTAAGAATTTCCCAATAATAAACTAGCAGTCGGCAGGCCTTATGCACCACAATTTCGGATCCGGTTGCGGTTATAGTCAGCTTAAATGTAGTTGCCAAATTTCACAAGCTCGAAAACATTAATTTTTGCCAATCTGTTCCTAGTTCCCAGGATTTGAGGGGTTAACTAGGTAGCAAAATGAAGAGTGATTTCATGGCTTCTAGGCTGAGAATGGCTACTACTCCTCCCGCTGATAGGAGAGTCATGGGAATCAGAATCCTCTGTAGTAGACGCAGCGATCGCATTAGTTCCTGTTCATAGTATTGTTGAACATTATACAGGGCACCATCCAGATGTCCGGTTTCTTCGCCAGTGCGAATCAAATTGATAGCGATCGCTGGGAGTCGTTCCCGGAGACATTGGCTGAGAGTTTTTCCGGCAGGAATTTGTCCCAAGGCTACGGTTAAAGTTCCCCTCATCTGCGGACATGGAATGCGATCGCGCACCAATTCGATCGCCATGAGAATTGGTAAGCCACATCTAATGGGCAATTCCAACTCAGCTAGATATAGCATGGAACGGGCGGTTTGAATACGACGGATCAAAGGTAGTCTGGGGATAAGTTTGTAGACCATAAACCCGACAACGCCGGCTATAAACATCCACAACAGCCAATCATTTAGGTTAGCCTCATGGGTGTATAAGATAGTCGCCAGTAGCAACAGAAGACTGAAAGCAGTAGTCGCAGCAGCTATGGTCACAGAACGATAAAAATTTTGTCGGTGGGTCTGCTGTTTTTCAATTTCAGCCAGTTGTAACAACATTTCGGGTAGTGCGCCGCTGGTGGCTGCTATATCCAGCAAACTAGCAGTCCACCAGTCAAATATCCGAGGGGCTCGTCTGAAAGCGACAGATAAATCTTCCCCACGACCGAGAGATTTAATCACTTTCCCCAGGTAACGACCAAGCCGAGGATTGCTTTTTTTGGCGATTACTATCAAACTTTGATAGACTGTTAAACCAGATTCCAACAGCACTGCCAGTTTAGTATATAGTTGGGCTTTTTCCTGGGGGGTCATAGGGCATGGGTGCAAGGAATTAGGAACTGAGCCATTAATTTCGGCCATGGGGGTGGCTCGTTGGGGGTTACATATCTACGAGTTTGCGCCTGACTCGTTCTCGGTGAGCGATAATTGGTGATGGTTGGGGTTGTTCGCTGAGTTCTAGGGCGATCCCATAGGAATTAAAAGCCTCTTGATATAGGGCAATTTGCTCGAAGGCTTGGCCGCGTCTGACCCATGCTTCCCAGTAGTCGGGTTTGATTTTGATCAGTCGGTCATAAGCAGCGATCGCATCTTGATAGCGATCGAGTTTTTCCAAGATCGCCCCTTGTTCTAACCAAATTTGGTAATTGTCTGGCCAAATAGCGATCGCCTCAGAAAAAGCATCCACCGCCTGCACATATTGTCCCAAACGAGCTAAAACCTGTCCCAGTTTCACCCAGGCTTGAAAGTTATCAGGTTTTTGGCGAACCAATTTCCGATAAGCCATGACTGCTTCTTCATCTCGTTTAAGTAGTTCCAATGCCATACCCCGCTGTAGTCCCACTTGGTCTGCTAGTTCGAGGGTTAAAACAGTAGTTTGAATTACTTTATCGTAAGCCTTCAGCGCATCCTCATAGCGTCCTAATCTTTCTAAGGTCAATCCCCGCTGGTTCCAAGCCTCGAGGAAGTTTGGTTGTACTTGCAGGGCATTATCGCAGGCAATTATGGCTTCTGGGTAACGCCGCAACTGAAATAAAGCGACTGCGCGACCTAACCAGGCTTCGGGAAAGTTAGAATTGAGTTGAGTAGCGCGGTCAAAAGAAGCGATCGCGGATTTATATTCTTTTAAATCCAGTAAAGTTTGACCCCGACCTATCCAAATAGCTGGGGACTCCGGGTTAATTTCCAAAGCCCGATCTAGGCTAAGTAAAGCAGTTTTCGGCCACCCCGATTTCAGAGCCATACCTTTATAAAACCAGGCTTCGTAATCGTTGGGTTGCAGTTGGATCACTTGGTCATAACAGGCGATCGCATCATTGTAGCGATGTAATTTTTGTAAGGCAATCCCCCGATTAAAAATAGCCTTGAAGCTCGCTGGTTGCAGTTCTAAGGCTTTATCGTAGGAAGCGATCGCATCGACATAACGATGCTGACTCATCAGCATTTCCCCACGATGAAACCAGGCTTCATAGTTAGCCGGTTCCAGTTTGACCGCCCGATCTAATGATGCCACGGCTTCACTATAGCGATCGTCATTCATCAAAGCATTACCCTGGTGATACCATAGAGCCGAAATATTTGGTTTAATTTCGATCGCCCGTTTATAGGAAGCGGCCGCCGCCTCAAATTGTAGGGATGCTTCCAAAGCCAAACCCCTCTCATACCAGGCTTCAAAGTTATTGGGTTCCATAGTTAAAGCCTTGTCAAAAGAGGCGATCGCTTCTTCATAGCGTTCTAACTTCGATAGAGTCATGCCTCTAAACGTCCACGGCCAATAATTTCTCGGACGCAATTTAATAGCCCTATCATAGGCCCCCAGTGCCTGTTTATACTGTTTCAACTTTCGTAATGTATTACCCAAGCGCAACCAAGCCGCCCACGAATCAGGCTTTAACTTAACCGCGATCTGATAATGTATCAGAGCCTGATCATATCGCTCCCGTTTATATAAACGATTCCCCTGGTTATACTCCCGAAATGCTTTAAATATATTGAATATCCCCCAGTTCCCGGCTTGATCTTGTTCCGCCCCAACAGAATCACCCTCACCAGCGGATGTCTGAGATGTTTCAGCAGGGGTAGTTACAGGCGCAGGCTGCTGGTTTAACTGTTCATCTGTGTTCAGCAACGTCTCTTTCCTCACCGTGGCTTGATTTTGACTTTACCCACCCCGGTTAGACAGGGCTTTTTTGACTTTCAGATATCTTGCCAGTTTACCAGAATTGATACTCCGGCGGTGAACCAAACATCATCAACCAAGTTTTCCCAGGTTAGATCGCCATACTTGGGCTTTAATTCACAAAAAAGTTTCCTTGTCAATGCCTAAATCATCAGTAAAAGTTATATTGTTTATAGACTTGATTTATAGTTGTGATCTAAATCATAGCCAAAATCTGAAAATGTAAGGCAAGATCATTGATGGGAGAACGGAGGATATCCAAAGCCAATGGCAATATTTAACCGTCAATAACCCACCACTAAATGGGAGTACCGATTCTAGTGGGGGCTTGAAATAGCCCTAGTTGGACTGATCAAGCTAGGAAATGCGATCGCTAACCATTGCGGATTAGTTGTCAACAAGATTGAAGATCCAGTGTACAGCAAAAAGTATACTAACTGGTGGCGATCGCCATCTGTATTCCTATTCGAGGGATTTAATCATGAATTGGGCAAACCATACTATGCCCCGTCTGCACCTTGCTAGTTGGGTTAAAAATCATTCACACCACCATTTTCACCCATCATTTTCGCCCCTTCAACCTCTGCGACAGTGGCTGAACCAGATACAAGTCAAAAATCCGAAAACCGCCCGATTGCTATGTAGTTTAATTCCGACTCAATGCCCCTTTGAGCGAGATATTAAATTTGGCGATCGCACTATTTTTCACATTCCGCCCTTATGCAAACTCAATCCGGTTTATGAAGAATTAGTCAGTTTACGTTTTCGCGCTTTATGCTATCTGGCTGATGAATGTGGCGAGGATATCACCGCTTATCTGGGAGGCTAAAATCAGATGAAATGGTGAACCGCCAGATCAGAGTTTAATGGTTGACGATTAACCCCCATCCCCCTACAACCCCTAGGTTGGAGGAGATGGGGGATTGTTAATCAAAATTAACCCCCAAAAAGATGGGCAAAAAGCATGGTGTTAATTAACTAAAATCAGCCTCAGCTTTCCGAAAACGGCAAATTGGCAGGTTGAGCAAATTATCAAGTGGAAAGGTGAACTACGGAACGCCATAAGCGCGATTGATTGCCAGTGGTAGTTAACCAATTGTCTCTACTTTACTGATCTAATTCCGCATAGTGAGACTCTGATAATTCAGGTTTATCTGCGGTCCTATGGTTAGGGTGTAACCAGACAATTTGACGCTGGCGGGGGTCTATTCGGTTGCCATTTTCTTGCATAATATTTTGAGCTTGTTGAGGGTCAAAATAGCGACTAAACTCCTCTTGATGTTGTTGGACCCTGGCTTCAGTCATATTAACTTCCGCCTCAATTTCTCGCCATTTATCATGGACGATGCGTTGATTAGGCACAATTTGGACCAGTGCTGCTACTGCGAATGCAGATAATGTGAAATTTGTCAATATTTTCGCCGTAGTTTCTAATGCGATCGCCCTATGATGTCGATGGGCGCGAGGTCGGACTCGAACTTGAGAACGACGACGCAAGCGGCGGGGAGACTGCTGTGGTTTTTGAGGTGGTGTAGGAGGTTTAATCGCGTACATGATCGTCGTCTCAGTATATTTTTATCATCGAGTCTGATGCGAAGGCAAGTTGTCAGGCTGGTAGCCCGGTTGATGCGAATGCGCCAACGGTAACCCGCAGCACTATAAATAAAAAGACCCCGACAGTCAAGCCTAGTGATAGAGACTAATTTACTGCATTATGCAGCAATTGTCTCCATTACGATCGCTTTTCTGTCGAAGTCCGGCTATTGTCCCTAGAGACAAGGAATATAGGGATCGATTCTATTTATAAAGTTCGGTGGAAAGACGGAATGCCAAAATACCGGGGATCAATGCAATTACCAAAGCGACAAAAACTTGGGTATCGGTTAGAGACATAATAAAGAAACTCCTTGGATCTGAATTTGATCTTGATTGTTGACTAATTTGAACTAATCTGGGTCGGTTGGGAAGAGTTTGTAACAAGTTTAAACAAAATGTTACGGTTTTTCGGGAAGCTGGGGACAACCGATCGCGATCGGTACTACCCACAGGCGCTGGCGATCGCCATTGATGTCCCCAACACCGATGCTATTCTACCAGCCAGGACTTGAGGCTAGGTTCCCAACTTACCAATTCCTCGTCCTTAAACCAGAGAGCGATTTCTTTTTGCGCGGTTTCTGGTGCGTCTGACCCATGAATTAAGTTGCGACCAACACTAATCCCAAAATCTCCCCGCAGGGTTCCCGGTTCAGCATTCAGGGGGTTAGTAGCGCCGATAATCTTCCTAGCAGAGGCGATGACACCTTCCCCTTCCCAGACCATTGCTACTAAAGGACCGGAAATGATGAAAGAAACCAGATCATTGAAAAATGGTCTTTCTTTGTGGACATCATAATGTTGTTCAGCCAGTTGGCGGCTGGCTTTCATAATTTTTAAACCCACGAGGGTAAAGCCTTTGGCTTCAAAGCGTTTGATAATCTCGCCGATGAGTCCCCGTTGAACACCATCAGGCTTAATAGCTAGAAATGTGCGTTCCAAGCCTAATCTCCTGTTGTTAGCAAATGTCTACAGGAATCAGATTAACTCATTTTGAGTCACTGCCATGATTTAATTGGCTGTTCAATTTACTGAAGCTAGGGGGAGGTAATCGTTGGCATAGTTCCTGTCAATGGTGTATAGTGCCATTGTCCCTGAATCTATAACTCCCCAAATGCGATCGGACTTATCTCCTATTTGGATTTCCTTAAAAATCTCGATACTGGCTACAGCTATAACTTTGATCGGGGGAGTTTGGGCGGCTTATAAATTGCATAGTTATCAAGGTAAAGGGAAATCCTTAATTGAAAGTATTTTAATTTCTCCGCTGATTTTGCCTCCGACAGTGGTGGGATTTATTTTGCTGCGAATTTTCGGGGATAGAGGCTTATTAAGCGGGTTGTTAGCTATCCTCAATATCAATATTGTATTTACTTGGTATGCGGGCATTATTGCGGCTACTGTTGTGACTTTTCCCCTCATTTATAAAACTTCCTGTGGGGCTTTTGAGCAAATAGATAGCAATTTGTTAGTTTCCGCCCGCATTTTAGGGGCTTCGGAACTCAAGGTTTTTGTACGAGTAGCGTTTCCTCTGGCTTTTCCTGGTATTATTTCTGGGGCGACTTTAGCTTTTGCTAGGGGACTGGGAGAGTTTGGGGCAACTATGATGTTGGCTGGCAATATTCCGGGAGTTACTCAAACTATTCCTTTGGCGATTTATTCAGCGGTACAAGCTGGGGAAATTCAGGAAGCCTGGATGTGGTCAGGGGTGATTTTATCAATTTCTTTGTCAGCAATTACTTTGGCTAATTTAGGGATTAAATGGCAGCGATCGCCTCAAAAATCTCCGGGGGTTAATCCTCCTCATCTCCAGATTAAACGAGCCACTAATTTTAGCATATATCCGGCAGAAGGCACGGGTTTACAAGTCAATATTTATCAACAACTTCCGGATTTTGGATTACAGGTAAAATTTTCTGGCTATCGCGAAGAACCCCTAGGGATTTTGGGTGCATCTGGTACGGGCAAAAGTATGATTTTAAGATGTATTGTCGGGGTGGAAACTCCCAGGAGTGGCACGATAGTTTTAAACGGGAAAGTGCTATTTGATTCTACCCAGCAAATCAATATTCCGAGTAGCGATCGCCGGGTGGGTTTTTTGGCTCAAAATTACGCCCTATTTCCCCATTTAACTGTAGCGGAAAATATCGCCTTTGGTTTATCAGACCAACTCTCCCAGACTCAAATAAAGATGAAGGTTGAGGAACAATTAATCAGGGTGAAACTTCCTGGTATAGGGAACCGTTATCCTCATCAACTCTCAGGGGGACAACAACAGCGAGTCGCCTTAGCAAGGGCTTTAGTAGTGGAACCAGAAATTTTACTGTTAGATGAACCATTTTCTGCCCTAGATAGCCACATTCGATATCAAATGGAACAGGAACTTATCCAAATACTAGAAACCTATGCGGGGGTGACATTATTTGTGACCCATAACCGTTCAGAAGCCTATCGTATTTGTCCTCGGTTATTAGTCATTAATCAGGGACGGGTGGAAGCATTTGGTTCCACCCAAGATATTTTTGATCACCCCCCTACTTTATCAAGCGCGCAACTGACAGGATGCAAAAATTTTTCACGGGTGGTGAGAATTTCTGAACGGGTGATAAAAAGCCTTGACTGGGGGTGTAACTTAGAATTATCAAAGCCGCTTCCCCAGGGATTAACTCATGTGGGAATTAGGGCTTATCAGGTTGGGGAAAACCTAAGTTTATGGTCAGAAACCGACCCACCAGGAGAAAAAAATATCTTTCCTTGCTGGGTAGTTTTTACGATAAAATCCCCGAAACAAATTAGCCTTTATATTAAGTTAAATAGTCCCCCAAATCACGCCCAAGATTATCACCTGCAAGCTGATATTTCTAAGGCTAAATGGCAGCAACTTAATAACCATGAATTTCCTTGGCAAATTACCCTGGCGGCTGACCAACTTTTGCCACTGGTAACCCCTGATGATTATGATGTCATGTTATCAGGGGATATGCTGAATAACAGAGGATTAAGCTGATATTAATACCGCATAAATTCGGGACTACCCAAGAAAATTGCACCCTGTAAATTGGGGGGACTTTCGGCTAAAATTTGGCGAGTTTGGGGAGATAATAAAACTCCTAAAGTTTCTTCTAGCTGCTTGACATCAACTGGGTTTCCTTTATGGAGTAATCCCCCCGCCAAGGAGACGGCTAAACTACTGCGACGCACCATGGTATCTGGGTTTAACCAAGCCTGTTGAGTGTTTTTATATCCATCAGGAGAAGGACAGCCATAAAGAGGCATTCCCAACTGGTTTAAAATGCCGTTAATGGGGTCATAATTAGTCACTTCTCCGACGGCGCGCATGACTGATGTTATATAACGATAGGGGTTTTTGAATTTACTATTGTAGTGATTTTCGTCCCAAAATTCGGTGCTGTTAAATAAGGTTTTGAGAACTTCGGTGATATCGCCTTGGGTTTCCATAAAGCGATCGCCTAAAGCCTTAACTAAAGATGATGGGGGTTCGTCAGCGACAAATGCTTGGGCTAATTTATAACCAATATGTTTGGCGGTGGCGGGGTGACTAGCTAAGATATCTAATGCTTCCTCAACCTCCTCGATACCTCTGCCTTTAATAGTTCTCCCCAAGAATATTTTATCATTAAAATCATGTCGAGTTTCATCAAAATAAAATCCCTCCTGATTGCGGGGGCGATCGCTTGGTTTTGGTAGTCCCCAACCTGTCAAAATTCGGGCTAATTCCATCACGTCATTTTGTGTATATCCCCCCTCAACTCCCAAGGTGTGTAACTCCAATAATTCCCGCGCATAATTCTCATTCAACCCCTGAAATCTTCCGGTCGCGCCGGGACTATTTGGGGCGGTATTTTGCCAATTATCCAAATAGAATAACATGGCGGGATGTCTAGCGGTTGCGCCTAGTAGGGTTCGGAATTTACCCCAAACATGAGGTCTAATGGCGTGTTCCTCATAGGACCCAATCCAAATTCTACTCAGTCCTTGCAATCCAAATACGTTAAAATGGTTAAACCAAAAATCCACCATCACTTCTTCTAATTGGCGGGGACTATGTAAAGCCCGAATCATTCTGGCGCGACGAATTTGGTTAATTACTCTCTGTTGAAATTGCCGCCTAACTTGTGCGAGTTGAGGCTGTGCTAACCCCAGTTTTTGGGCTTCATTAACCTCTCGATTTTGTTCTCTAACTAGCCTTCCTGGTCGCCAGGGGAGGGTATCTAAGGGCTGAAGTTCCTGGGTGAGAGTTGCGGGAATAGCTAAAGAATTGGGGTTAAGTTGCGAGTTAATATATCCAGCCATCCCGGTCTTGTTAATTTGATTAATCTGACCGTTAATTAACCCTAAACTCTGTCGGTTAACCAGATGAATAATTTGGCGATCGCCCATAATTCTATACTCCTGAAAATGTTAACGCCCTAATTTATTAGGAATACCGTCACAGCCGCCGGGGATAGTATTTCGAGATTTTGACCCCGACCAAGCACAGCAATAATAACGATTCTCCTCGGACAGGTTCAAAACCGCAGTAAAATCAGCATTTTCTAGGACAGCGCCAGTATTAGCGCCAGTAGAGTAGTCAGGAATTAAGGTCCGAGTCCGGGGGCTGGCGGTTTCCACTGAACCATAAAAGAATTTAGTCGATCGCAGATTACTATGGGTGAGGTTGGCTTCATAGAGAATAGCGCGAGATAAATTAGCACGCACCAGGTCACAATTCGTTAAATTAGCGCGGACTAGGTTCGCCTCTCCCAGGTCTGTGCGCCGCAGATCGGTATTTTTTAAGTCGGTCCCGGCTAACATGGCCCCTAAATCAATAACTCGGATACCTTCGGCCCTATCTTCCGCATAACTACCATTACCATCTAATATAGGGCGACCCAAATGGCGATCGCGTTTAAGGGGAGTAATTAACCGCGCCTGGGACAGAAACCGGAGAATTTTCGCTTTTCCATCTGCGTCTACACTACGAATAATCGCCGCGGTTCGTCCTTCTGCGATTACCCTTTCCTGGGGCCAATCTTCTAATAGTCCCTGTTCCCCTAAGGCTAAATCAGAGACTCCCTGAAAATAAGCATCGATGGTCTGTTGTTGGGTAATGCGGTTTTGCTGAATGGTTAAATCCCGGGAGATTACATATTGTCGCCAAGCCACATATACGGCTAAAATGGCGATCATAATTTGACCCAAAGCGCCGATCAATTCCCCCAGTGCGCCGATCGCATCCCAGTTGATGACAATATTACGGGCTGCGTCTGTGTTGGAACCACTCAGCATCAACAGCCCGGTAATTGCCGATAAAATCCCGAAACTAGCGACGATTAAACTACGCCAGATAGGAGGAATCAGGGTTGTCCAAATTTTACCCCAACTCGGCCAAATAATTAACAGTGATGCGGCAATAGCCACAACCGCGCTGAGATAGCCGACCCAGACATTATCGATCGCTAACCCTAAAATCATGACGGCGATCGCCCCCAGGGTCAACACAGAAGCCAAAAAGTTACTGGGTCTAGGATTTTCCGGCTCGGCTTTCCCTTTTTGGGTGGGGGACTCTTCTAGGTGATACACCTCCCCATGATCGCTATAGGAGAAAACTTGATTCTCAGACACTGAGGGACTCAGGGTAATGGTGTTAGGACTCTTTCCATTGGGGCTATCAATATCCTGGTTAGGCTGTTGCGGTGCGGATAAATTGGGTTCTGTCATACTGATTGATAAAGGCTAGGAAAGATTTAATGCTCTTCTCTGGATCTATTGTATCTAAAGTTCCGGCAGATCGGGTATCGTAAATGTATTATAAAAATTGACTGATAATTCAGATATAATCAAATTTGCTATATTATATCCATGAACTTAAAGTTATCTGACTATACCAAAAAATTAGGAGTTAGCTACCCAACTCCAGGGCGTTGCTGGAAGTCTAAACAGCTACCCCATCCCACTAAACAGACTGTTACCCGCCGGATTATGATTGATTTTCACCCCCACAGTTTAGCCCCTTCTGCGAAAATAGTTAGGCAATTTGTCCCCTGGTTACATCAGCGGCAAAATCTGGTTATTTAGACTTCCCAGCCGACAGGTTAAGTGAATATGCGATCGCTCCATAAATGAGAGGATAGGTTAATAATAATACCGCTTAATTCCGGCAAATATTAACTCAATATTATCAGAATATTATCTAGTTTTTGTATGAGATAAATAAAATGTAATAAAAACTACAATAAACAACTAATCAGTATTGGTATTTTTTAAGTTATTTATATTCGCAAATTAAAGTATATAAACGACCCCAAAATCGATGAAATCACTACTCCCCATAGGAATTACTAGATGTCTAAATGCGCGCCTGTCTAGGCGGATTGCCTTTTGGGTTGCCACTAGCATAGTTGTGATTGAATTAATTATTTTGGTGCCATCAGTGTATCGTCGTCGCCAAGAGTTGTTATCTAAATTGCAGCACCTAACCTCTCAAAAAATCGCTTGGATAGTAGAAACTTACCCCCATAAAACGCCGGAGGATTTTCTCAAACAACTGCAAAATTTACATTATATGAACTCTGATATTATGGGAGGGTCTCTCTATAGTTCCGACGGACAACTAATTGGCAGTTTTGGGGAAACTCCAGCTTTATCTTATCCAGAAGCCAGAGATGTACAAATACTGTATGTAAACACTCCCGAAGGCGATCGCTATGATCTTACCTGTGATACTTTTCCCCGCCTAGATGATTATCTCATTATCCTCCGCTATGATGCCTCTCCTATTCATCGGGAAGTCTGGTATTTTATTGTACGAATTGCGGGACTGGTTTTGATTATTTCTGTGTTTGTCACTGGTGCGACTATGGTAGTGCTTAACTATTTAGTGATTTTGCCGATTTTGAATTTACGCCAGGATTTAATCAAGGCGGGTTCAGCTATTACTAATCATCAGTTACCCCCTCAGTTTTATGCTGCTTCTGTCCAAAGTCGGGATGAACTAGGGGATGTAATTAGCGCATTTATGGATATGTACAATCAAATTTCGGAGGCGATCGCGCAACAAAAACAAGCCGAGGAAGCCTTACGCCAAGAAAAGGAAAAATCCGATGAATTATTGTTAAATATTCTGCCGGAAACCATAGCCTATAAGTTAAAAAATACCCACAGGTGTATTGCGGATAGATTTGAACAGGCGACTATTTTATTTGCAGATATAACTAATTTTACCGAACTTGCTTCCCAATTAACACCCACAGAATTGGTGGATTTACTTAATCAACTTTTTTCCGCTTTTGACCGCCTTACAGATAAGTATGGTTTGGAAAAAATTAAAACTATTGGTGATGCTTATATGGTGGTTGGGGGAATTCCTAACCCCCGTGATGATCACCCTCAAGCCGTGGCTGATATGGCGCTAGAAATGCAACAAGTTGTCCAACAATTCCACTGCGTTAGGCTTCCGGTTAGTGAAGCATCTGGTTTAGGAGAAGGGTCTACAGATGATCATAAACAGGGGGAAATTAGCCACCAACTTAATATCCGTATTGGTATTAATATGGGTCCGGTGGTGGCTGGGGTTATTGGTTTAAAAAAGTTTACCTATGATTTATGGGGAGATGCGGTCAATACTGCTAGTCGTATGGAGTCACAAGGTGAACCCGGAAAAATCCAAGTCAGTCAGACGGTATACTGGCATTTAAAAGCACAATATATCTTACAAAAACGAGGGGTTGTTTCTGTGAAAGGGAAAGGCAATATGACCACTTACTGGTTAATTAGTAAACGGTCAAAATATGTGAATTAATTAACTTGGTTAAATTTGGTATAAATTACCACTTGATTACGACCTTGTTTTTTAGCGTCATAAAGTGCTTTATCTGCCTCCATAAGTAAGCCATCCAGACTCATTTCTGATGATTCATAAATGGTCACACCAATACTCACAGTTATATGAATAGTCTGGTCATCAACGTATATGGGAGTTGTGGCGATCGCCTCTCTAATCCTTTCCGCTACCAATAGGGCTTCATCAGCTTGGGTTTCTGGTAAAAATACCACAAATTCTTCCCCTCCAAACCTGCCAAAAATATCCACTTTTCTTAAAGCATTAACCGTGACATCTGCCATAATTTTTAGTGCTTCATCTCCGATATTATGACCATAATTATCATTAATTAACTTAAAATGATCAATATCTATCATTAACACAGAAAAGGGGTTATTATAGCGGTGGGTGCGTTGAAATTCTCGCTCCGCCAAAGTTAAGAGATGGCGACGATTAGCAATACCTGTTAAAGGGTCTGTCGTGGCTAACTTTTCTAACTCAACTAATGCTTGTTTCAATTCATCGCGAGTATATTTTAACTCTAAATGAGTTTTAACGCGAGCCAGTAGTTCAGGAGCCTTATAGGGTTTAGTAACATAATCGACAGCCCCTTGACTAAAAGCCTGAAGTAAATGTTCAGATTCATTACTAGCGGTGAGGAAAATAATCGGAATTTCTGCATAAAGCGGGTCAGCTTTTAAATGCTCACACACCTGCAAACCGTTAATTTCCGGCATCATTAAATCAAGTAAAATCAAGTCAGGATTAGCAGTTTTGACTCTTTCGATCGCTTGTTTACCGCTGGTGGCGAAAGTGGTGGCGTAACCGACATCATCAAGCATCGCTCCAACGACCTGCAAATTTTTGCTGACATCATCAACAATCAAAATCAAAAAATTTTCTGGTTGAAAACAGTTCACTACACACTGGGCTATTAATTCCAAGACTATACATTGATCCTATACCAATTGTTAACCAATGACAACTAGAGACCAAACTAACCACCTACTCAATTAGTAATAATCACCATAACTTATTCACCATAAATATCTATAAGCGATCGTCGCAGGTCTGGGAAGGCTCTCACCGTCCCAGGGATTTTGTCCCAGTCAAATTGTTCGAGTTGGGAACTCAGGGTAGAAGCATATTCCACAAAAGCCGGATAGGGGTACTGGTGGGACCATTGAACCAACTGCTCCGCAAAAGCCTGTAAATCCCTCATTTTGAGAGTTTGTCCTAGTTCTGGCCAAAATCTGTCTTCGTGTTCCTGGAGTTTTTCCAGTAATTCACTAATGGAAGCATAGGGGGGTTCTGGTGAAACCGGAAGATCAGGGGTAGCTGGGGAGGTATCATCATCAACTTGATCAACAGCATTTACAGTGTCCTGGGGAAGTAGTTGTTTTAAGACTAAGACTAACTGTGAACGACTCACAGGTTTATGCAAAAAACCATCCTGGATAGAAGATAGTTCTTGGTGGTCGCGATCGAGGGATGAAGCCGTTAAAATAATAATTGGAATTTGCTTAGTGACCGGATTTTCCTTTAACTGTTTCGTGGCTTCCACTCCATCTAATTCCGGCATTCGCAAATCCATCATAATTACATCAGGTTGTTCTAGTTCCGCTATTTGAATCGCCTCGATGCCATTATGTGCGAGCAACAGATGATGGTGGGAATTTACAAAATATCCCTGAATTAAATCCAAGTTTGATTGGACATCATCAACGACTAATATTTTACTCGGTTTGACCGCGTTTAAATCATCATTTTTTTCGACGAGTTTATAATCATCGGGTTGCCAGTCTATGGGTGTAACATTTGGGAAAATTAAAGTAAATTGACTACCTTTACCCAGTTGACTTTCTAGGCTGATAGTTCCCCCAAGCATTTGGGTGAGTCGTTTAGTAATTGCTAACCCTAGTCCTGAACCACCATATTTGCGGGTGCTTTGTCCTTCACTTTGAATAAAACTATCAAAAATGCGTTGCTGTTGTTCTGGAGCGATACCAATTCCGGTATCAGCGATCGCTATTTCTAGGGATATAGTAGATTCGGGATTCTCCGCATTTAGGGGAGTATTGCTGTTAGTCACCACCGAAATTTTCACCCAGCCTTCATCAGTAAATTTGAGAGCATTTCCCACCATATTTAACAAAATCTGTCGTAACCTGACTTCATCAAACATAATCGCTTTCGGCAAATTATCGTTAATTTCTCTAATCAATTCCACCTTTTTTTCGGCTGCTTTGTGGCAAAAAATTTGATAGATTTCTTCTAGCATAACCCGTAAATCAATCGGTTCCTGATGGAGTTCCATTTTCCCCGCTTCAATTTTTGATAAATCCAGAATATCATTAATCAAAGAAAGTAAAGTTTTCCCACTAGCTGCAATGGATTTAACATATTGCTGTTGACGAGGTTCCGACACCAAACTCTGTAGGAGATCGCAAAATCCTAGAATCGCATTCATAGGGGTACGGATTTCGTGACTCATATTAGCTAAAAATTCACTCTTAGCACGGTTAGCAGCTTGGGCGTGGCGTGTGGCTTCTTTCAGGGCTTGATTTTTGTGTTCTAGTTCTAGTTTGTGTAACTTTTCCTGTTCCAAAAGTTGCGCCTGTGCTAAAGCAATTCCTACTTGTTGAGCGATAGCTTCTATTAGTTCAATTTCTTCGTGAGTCCAATGGCGAAACCGATCGCACTGTTGCAAACTAATGACTCCATTAGGTTCGCCTTTGTAGGAAGTCCGAACGCTTAACATGGATTTTAAATGAATTTGGCGACAGAGATCATAATGGGGAAACAGTAGGGGATCTTGATAGACATCATCAGAAGCTATAGCCTGATCCTGATTTAATAATATGGCAAGATGTCGATTCTTGTGAATGGGTATTTCTACCCCCAAAAAAGGCTTATACTCACCCCTTAAATATTCTGCTACCATAGTTATTTGCGGTTCAGAAGTGGCGGCGGAATAACGATGAATTAAACAGCGATTCACATGAAAGGCTTCCCCCACTAAACTAACTGTAGCTTGAACAATGTGTTGGCTGTCGAGACTTTGGCGAATTTCGTCTGTTATCTGTTGTTGTAGTAAAGTATTTTGAAAAGCCTGTTCCAGAACTTTTTTAGCCTGTTGACGTTCGATTTCATTACCAATCCACATGGCAATTAATTGCAACAATTGCCGTTCACTATTGCGAAAGGGAGTATGGCGAGGATGGGGACTACAAAAGTTAATAGTTCCATATACATGTTGTCCTACTATAATCCTCACCCCAATATAGGCTTGGAGTCCTAGGTTATGATAGGCTGGATGGTTTTTATATTCCGACTGTGCCGCCGAGGTAATACAGACAATTTCCGAACTGTTAAAAGTGGCTTCACAAAAGGTATTGTTTAATCGGAATAAATCGCCTTTTTCAATAGGTGGTGTCAGTCCTGGGGGAGTTTGTACCGCTACCACCTGATAGCGATCGCCCTGAATATGAGAAAGCATCCCAATTTCTAAGCCAAATTGTAGTCGTCCCATAGACAGTAAAGATTCTAGTCTCTGATTAAAATTCAGATTAGGAGCCACAGCAATCTGATATAATTCTCGGAGAGCAACTTCTCTAGCTTGTAACTCTTCTTCTGCTTCTTTCCGAACTGTAATATCCTCAGCAATACCAGCAAAGCGGTAAATATTTCCGTCCTGATCATAAATCGGAAAAGAACAAGCACGAATCCAGCGTCTTTCACCATCTGGGCGAAAAATAGGATACTCTAACTCTAATTCCTTTTTTCTCAGAAATTGGTGTTTCATTCCACTAATTACTTTCGGTCTATAATTCACATCTATCGAATCAAACCAAGACTCAGGTTCTTGATATAAACTCTCACAAGTTCTGCCCCAAATTTGCTGATAAGCTGGACTAATATATAGGACTTCTCCACTGCGAGAAACTATAAAAAATGCTTCGGAAATTGCCTCAGCAAATTGACGGAACTTTTCCTCGCTTTCCCGCAAAGCTTGTTCAATTTGTTTTTGTTGTTCAATTTGGTTTGGTAGTTGCTGAGTTCTCTGTTTAACCCTAGTTTCTAAATCCTGATTAAGCCGCTGACGTTCCTGTTCAGCTTGTTGGCGATCGCTAATATCTTGTAACATCGCCGTATAAATTACTTGATCAGGCAATTGCAACCTAGATATAGAAGCCTCAGCCGGAAAAAATTCCCCATTTTTCCGTAGTCCTACAATCTCTCGCCTTCCCTTCATCGGAGAATTTACAATTTCCTTTTTACCAAAATTTTGGATATGTTTTTCATGTATTTGGTGGAGATTTTTAGGTAACAGAATATTCAGAGGTTGTCCAATCACCTCATCGATAGTATAGCCAAAAATTCTTTCTGCACCCTGATTAAATAAAGTAATCCGTTGGTCTTCTCCCACAGAAATAATCGCCTCTTCCGCAATATCTAAAATTCCCCTCAACTTTTGATTACTCTCAATTAAGGCTTCCTCTAATCGGCGACTTTTATCAATTTCTTGTTGTAATATAAAATTTTTCTCGGTTAATGTTTGAGTACGTTTTTGGACTAAATACTGCAAATTCTGATTGAGTTTATTTAAGGCTTTGCGACTCTCCTCTAATTCGATAATATCTCGATAGGAACGTAAAGCAGCAATAATAGTTGTCATCAATTTTTGCTGAGTCATTTCTACCTTAGTTTTATAATCATTAATATCATAATCAATAATTACAGAATCTTCCGGCGCTTCCCCCGGATATCCAGTTTTGAGGATAATTCTCACCCAGGGATTATTAAGCTGTGTACGGATATATTTAACTAAATCCAGACCCGCATTATTAGTTTCCATCACCACATCTAACAATAAAACAGCCGTGTCAGGATTAGCGGCGATCGCTTCTTTGGCTTCCCCCCCCGAATAAGCCGAAATAAAAGTTAAAGGTCTATCTTGAAAAGTCAAACTTTTTAAAACCATTCGTGTCGCTTGATGCACTTCTTTATCATCATCGACCAGCATAATTTTCCAGGGTTTACCGGACTCCATCCCATCGCTGTCAGATAAAACAGAAGACTCCTCGCCTTCTTCCTCATCCTCAATAATCATTAAAATATCTTCATCTTTAGTAACATCACCTGAATGGTTTTGACTATTCATATCTTAATCCCTATAAATTCATTTTTGAGGATAGCGGGGACAGTTGATGATAAATTTAGATCCTACTCCCACCTGACTCTCGCAATCAATTGTACCTTTCAAAGTTTTAGTTACCAAATTATACACAATATGTAAACCCAAGCCATTCCCCCCCTGATTACGGGTGGTAGTAAAAAAAGGGTCAAAAATATGCTCCAGGGTTTCAGGAGGAATACCACAACCATCATCACTGTATTCAATCAAAAAGTGATTATCGCTCACCTCAGCTATCTTTAAATATAACTGACCTGACTCAAATGGTTGGTCAGCATGAATCAGAGCATTAATCACCAAATTGGTGATCACCTGAGAAATCGCACCAGGATAGCTATCTACCTCTATGGTGTCGTCTCCCTCAACTACAATGCGATGATGGGTCTGTTTCAGTTTAGGACGAATATTCAATAGAATTTCCTCTAAATAGGGTTTGAGAGCAAAAGTTCGCCTTTCTAGGGATGTTTGGTCAACGGCTACTTGCTGAAAACTCTGGACTAATTCTGCTGAACGCTGGAGGTTACTGAAAATCAGTTTACGGCTTTCCGATACCATACCAAGATAGGTATTTAAAGTCGATCGCTTTAACGGTTGCGATCGACAAATACTCATCAACTTTTGAGTTTCACTCACCAAAAAAGAAGCCGCCATAATTCCCGTCCCCACCGGAGTGTTAATTTCATGAGCCACCCCCGCTACCAACCCCCCTAAAGTCGCCATTTTTTCCGCTTCAATTAGTCGTTTTTGCACCGTTTTTAGCCGTTGCGATGTCTGGGAAAGTTCCGCATTTTGTTCAGTTACTTTCTGTGGCAACGTTCGATACAGCAAAGCATTCTCTCAGCCAATTGCTACCTGAAAATATAGTAAACTCACCACTTCTATTTGAGCATATCCAAAACTGTCATTTTGCCTATTTTTTTCCATATACAAAATCCCAATTAGCCGTTTTTGCCGAATTAAAGGAATACCTAGAATTGACCGGGAATGATGACTTTTAATATATTCATCATCCCGAAAATTTTGGTGGTCATTATAAGCATTATTAAGCAACACATATTCATAAGTGCGCGCCACATAGTTAATGATTGACTTAGGAAAAGATTTGTCTGACAGTGTATTAAGGGGAATTGACCGCAAAACCGTCACCTCATCAATATCCATCTCTGCTATAGCTTCAATCATCCATTCTTGAGATATTTCTTGACTGGATTTATGGTCACATGGTAAAATTAAGTAACCTATTTCTGCATCTGTATTCTCAATAATAATTTTCATGGTTTTAGCCAACAGACTGGCTAAAAAAGTTTCTCCAGACAAGGTTTGATCAGCCTGTAGAACATGACCCAGATTAAAAATTTTGGCATTGCTTGGGTATTCTCGACTCTGAGATATTGAACTTTTCCACCAGTTAGCCGGAGAAAAAATATCAGGATATCGATACTTAATATCTTTAACTTTTGCGGTAGCTTCCCAGCGGCTATAAGTGCCATGAGCCGCCTTTATATAAATCACAAAAAATCTCTCTAAATTTTGTTTTCGATAAAATTCTGCCGCCAATTCATAGGCGATCGCTATTTCTTGAATCGCACCATTTTTAATCGCCTCAGAAACCGCTTGTTCGTACTTTTGCTGTGCTGATAATATCTGATTAGGCAGGCGTTCTAACTCCGCCTCTACCAAAAGATACCGATGTTGAAAACTCGCATAAATATGATTATTCCAGGATGACATTAACCCCTGATTTTGGCGGATTTTATCTAAAATAACATCCCGCTTTGACCCAGACATAGTTTCTGCCTGTACCAATAAAGTCAGAGAATCATAAAACAAATATTCTCCGCGATTAAAAACACTTAAACCATCATCGATATAATTACTAACTAATTCAGCCGCCTGTAAAGCCGATTCATAATCTCGAAATAGATAGCATAGAATTAATTGGAAGCAGTGAACATCAAATAAAGTTGAACTGCTATCAAGCGGATTTAATAGCAATAACATTTCCTGTTCTATATCTTTCCATACCGAGGCATTAATCCAGTCTGATTTTTGGTTTAAATTCCGCAATTGTTGCATCATCGTACTCGCCGGTTGCGTCAGACCCTATAAGCAATAATAACCTGATAATTAGACACTGACGCACCGGGTCGGCTACCTCTCACCTCCCTTGTAGGGTGCGTCAGACCTGGTAAGTAGCAATAATCACCGGATAATTGAAACTGACGCACCTTTGCTTGGCGACCTGG
>NZ_JBIMLI010000086.1:0-21505 GCF_051859755.1 Limnospira sp. | reverse complement strand
CAATCTGCGCGTGCGTCACATCATGAAGTTTTTCGTGTCTATGCCAATTATCGGGATGTGGAAGCACCACTAGAGCCGTATGAAGGGAAACTCTCACGTACGGTTTTGAAGGGGAGGGGGAGGTAGCAATATCTCTCTCGACCCCCAATCGATCGCCGCAGTGCTAATAAATAGGGAAACCCAAACCCAGAGTAAAAGTTGTGGAAGTTGGCGACTGATGCGGTTACGGGAGACAATGGCAACTAGGGTAATCATTGCCAGAATTAGGGCTCTGACTAGGAGAGGTTGGCCTGTCGTGGTGGGGTCAAAGACAATAGCCAGGACGTAACCCAAGACGACTAATTGGCGCTCAGGCGCGCCCGGCGGAAGTGATTAGCTTGAATTCTAAGCCTAATCCCCCAGATACTGATAGACCAATGGCGATCGCCATCAGTCCGAATATTAGCACTAAGTCTGTAAAATCTAAGGAAATCAACTAATTATCAGCAAACCCTGTGAACAACTCATTCTAGTATAGTGTGGTGTGAGAAGCGCGTGAACCTAATTCCTGCCCTTGATTTAACCCAACAGTATCAAATGATCAGCGATCGCCTTAGTCAGGAGGTACTCGACTTGCTGGCTAGTGGTCGCTACATTGGTGGCTATGCTGTGGACAGTTTTGAGAAAAAGTTTGCCGAGTATATTGGGGCTTCTGAGTTGGTCAGTTGCAACTCTGGTACTGATGCCCTATTTTTGGCTTTGCGGGCTTTAGAAATAGGCCCCGGCGATGAGGTGATTACCACTTGTTTTTCCTTTATTGCTACCTCTGAGGTGATTAGTGCCGTGGGAGCCACCCCGGTATTTGTGGATATTGACCCGGATACGTTCAACTTAGATATTAGTCAAATTGAGGCGGCGATTACTGCCCAAACCCGTGCTATCCTTCCCGTGCATTTGTTTGGTCGCCCTGTGGACATGACCGCATTAATGGCGGTAGCGCGGTCTCATAATTTGGCGGTGATTGAAGATTGCGCCCAAGCCACCGGAGCTAGTTGGGGTGATGCTAAGGTGGGTAGTATGGGAGATCTAGGCTGTTTTAGCTTTTTTCCGACTAAGAATTTAGGCGCTTGTGGAGATGGAGGGGCGATCGCAACTAATAATCCTGATCTGGCGCGTGTGTTGCGGGTGCTGAAAAATCACGGTCAGCCTGAGCGATATAATTCCGAACTGTTGGGGATTAATAGTCGTCTTGATGCCCTACAAGGGGTGATTTTAAGCATTAAATTAGAGTATCTCCCTCGCTGGAATCAACAGAGAAAGGCGATCGCCTCTCGATATAGTCAGGAACTGGAGGGGATACCCGGTTTAATTGTCCCAGCAGAAAGTCTAGGCGGCGAGACCGTTTGGAATCAGTACACTATCAGATATGTGGGTAATAATAGCGACTCGTCAGGACGCGATCGCCTGCGAGAACAACTCCAGAGCCTCGGAGTTAGCACTAATGTATACTACCCCATACCCCTCCATCTACAGGGGGTTCATCGCGATTTAGGCTATGGCTGCGGTGATTTTCCCATGGCAGAACAGGTCAGCCACCAAGTTTTGTCTTTGCCGATGTTCCCGGAACTTTCCAGCGAACAACAAGATAGGGTGATCTATGCTGTCAAAGATTGCCTAAAATTGGGGGCTATAGGTTGAGCGGGTGAGTGTTATATGTCGTTTTGTAGATTATAGTTAAGATAACGATAAGAAATCATCAATTCACCCTGGGGATGTATTTACCCCGACCTGGGTTGCAGGTAACTAAGCAACCAGTTGACCAAACTTAGGAATATGAAGAGGAAATAAAAGGAGTGAACCCCTACCAAAATAGCGATCGCCGAGTTTACGATCCTCAAGCCATTGCTCAATATTATCGCCGTCGGCTTTGGAAGGCCATCTGGCGCGTGATCACGGTTGTATGGTTTTTTTCAGGGTTCATTATTGGTCTACTTTGGGATCAATGGCGACATCGAAATGTTACGGAAACCCCGAAACGAGCCGCCCAGCTGCGTAATATTCTCACCCGCCTCGGTCCCACCTATATTAAAGTAGGTCAAGCATTATCAACCCGTCCTGACCTCATTCGCAAGGACTTTTTAGAAGAATTAACCAAACTCCAAGATCAGCTACCCCCTTTTGATACTAAGATCGCTATGGCGATCATCGAGAGAGAACTCGATCGCGATTTAGATACTGTTTTCCGACAAATTTCCCCTGAACCCGTAGCCGCAGCCAGTTTGGGTCAGGTCTATAAAGCACAACTGCTGACAGGGGAAGAGGTCGCCGTTAAAGTCCAAAGACCATTTCTCTTACCAACTCTGACCCTGGATCTGTATTTAATGCGTTGGGCTGCGGGTTGGTTGTCTCCCATTTTACCCCTGAATTTGGGTCATGATTTAACCCTAATTGTCGATGAATTTGGGTTCAAATTATTTGAGGAAATCGACTATATTAATGAGGGTCGAAATGCCGAAAGGTTTGCCACATATTTTGATGATGATCCGACCGTAAAAGTGCCATCAATTTACTGGAAATATACCAGCCATCAGGTGTTAGTCTTAGAGTGGATTAACGGCTTGAAGTTGACCGATATTGAAAGTGTTCAAGCGGCGGGTTTGGATATGAGTAAAATGATTTTTGTCGGTGTGACAAGTGGCTTGCGACAACTGCTAGAGTTCGGTTTTTTCCATGCTGACCCCCACCCCGGAAATCTGTTTGCTATGCCTGATGGTCGCATGGCATTTATTGATTTTGGCATGATGGATCAGTTAAGCCAGCAAACTAAGGAAACTCTGGTTGATTCCGTAGTTCATTTAATTAATAAAGACTATAAGGAGTTGGCGGAAGATTTTGTCAGGTTGGGATTTTTAGCACCTAATACTAATATGGCTCCCATTATTCCGGCTTTAGAGGCGGTTATGGGGGATATTATTGGGGAGAGTGTTAAGGATTTTAACTTTAAAACTATTACCGATAGTTTCTCGGAATTGATGTATGATTACCCCTTCCGGGTTCCGGCAAAATTTGCCCTGATTATTCGGTCTCTAGTAACTCAGGAAGGAATTGCCCTCAGTCTCGACCCGGATTTTAAAATCGTTGAGGTGGCTTATCCCTATGTGGCGCGTCGCCTGTTGAAGGGAGAAACTCCGGCTTTGCGACGACGGTTGATTGAGGTGTTATTTAAAGATGGTCGCTTCCAGTGGCATCGTCTGGAAAATATGATTACGATCGCTCAAACTGATGGCAATTTTGATATTCTCCCCACTGCACAGCTAGGTTTACAATATCTGTTTTCCGAAGAGGGTAGTTTCCTTCGTCGTCAAATTGTCATGGCGTTGACCGAAGACGATCGCCTACATACCGCTGAAGTCCAACGACTCTGGGGTTTAATTCAGGATGACCTCAAACCGAGTCGCTTATTTGATGTAGCATTGGGGGCAATAACTGAGTTTTCGACCTCCCAAGTGGCTGCTATGAGAATTCAATAAATATCGCTATTCATCAGATCATCACAATTCCCTTGTTAGGGATGCTTGAAAAAAAGGCCCAAGTCTAAGTATTTGGGTCTTTTATTGGTTATGATCTGTACAGTGTGATTATATATCAAATTGCCCTTGCTCAATTATTATGCCTTGGCATGAATGTCCCTGAAGCCTTAAAACTGATAGAAGAAAAATTCCTGCGGCGATCGCTTTCCCCTATTGAGCGTTTAATTTTATCTGAATCATGGATGGGTAAGACCTACAGTGAAATTTCCCAGAAATCTGCATACGCTAATGATTATGTTAAAGAAGTGGGTGGACGATTATGGCAGGAACTCTCCGAGGCCCTGGGGACCAAAGTTAGCAAAAAAAATATAAAACTTGTCCTCAAATCTCGGCACCAGATCCCATTAACTTCCCCCCCTGTTCAGAAATCAGGAACTTTGGCAGGTAATTCATTGAATCCTAATGATGGCAATAATATAGAAATACCTGGGAGTCCAATTTCCATAAACTCTCCCTTTTATATAGAACGTCCACCCATTGAAGAAATGGGCTATAATGAACTGCAACAACCGGGGTGTGTCGTGAGGATTAAAGCACCTCGGAAGATGGGTAAAAGTTCCCTACTTAATAGGATGTTAACCCAAGCAGTTTCTTGGGGATATGGAACTGTTTATCTGAATTTTCTGGAAGTAGACGCTGAGACTTTTAATTCCCTAGAACAATTGGTCAGATGGTTTTGTGCTAATGCGACTAAGCAGTTAAAGCTACCAGCGAAACTCGATGAATATTGGGATATAGATTTAGGGACTAAAGTTTCCTGTCGGCTGTATTTTGAGGAATATCTATTCATCACTAAAGACACCCCCATTGTGATTGCTATGAATGAGGTTAACCGCCTCTTTGAGTATCCGGTTATTGCTAGTGATTTTTTGCCCATGTTGCGATCGTGGCACGAACTCTCTAAACATAATAAACTCTGGGAAAATTTGCGCTTGATTGTAGTTCACAGCACCGAAGTTTATGTACCTTTACAGTTACATCAATCCCCTTTTAATGTCGGTTTGGTGTTAAAAATACCCCAATTTACACCGGAACAAGTGCAAGATCTGGCTTTGAGATATGAATTAAGTTGGGCGGCGGGAGAGAGTGGACTTAAACGCCTAGAAGGTTTAATCTCAATGGTCGGTGGACATCCTTATCTAGTACAACTGGCTTTTTATACTATTAGTAAATCAGGGATTTCTCTGGAAAATTTAATCAAAAATGCCCGCAAGCCTGATGGAATTTATAGCGCCTATTTGCGGGATTTATTAGTAACAATTCAACAAGATTCCGACCTGCATATTGCTTTAAATAAAGTCCTCAAGTCTGATAATGGTGTGCCTTTGGAGGCGATTACTGCTTATAAATTAGAAAGTCTAGGATTAGTTAACTTTGAGGATAACCTAGCACAAATTGGCTGTGATTTATATCGGCTATATTTTTTGGAACAGTTATAAACCCCCCCCCAGCAAAAACTGAGGGGTGATGATATGGTGAAATTATTATCCTAGAATCAACCTAGAATAAACTATGTTCTGGGACGTAGGAAGTAATCGCTTTCATGTATTGGGCGCGTTCATAGGCTGACTCATCATCACAATGGCGCTGAGACATAGAACCCTGCATCTGTTGAACAGAGTCATACTCGTGTTCTTCCATCCAGTGTTTCATCTCATTTTCCATCACTTGGATGTAACCAATACCATGGCGCAATAAAGCGGAACAAACATGAGTTACCTTAGCCCCCGCCATCAACATTTTAATAGCATCGTGACCGCGCGCGACACCGCTAGTGCAGGCTAAATCGGCATTAATCCGACCATACAAAATAGCAATCCAGCGCATAGGTAGGCGCATATCGTGGGGAGAACTCAAAACGGAACTAACCTCAATTTCTAGTTCTTCTGGGTTAATATCTGGCTGTATGAAGCGGTTAAATAAAGCGAGTCCATCGACTCCAGCTTCATCTAAACGTTTCGCCATATTGGCCATATTACTAAAGAAGGGGCTAAGTTTCATAGCCACAGGAATAGTAACCTCGGCTTTAACTTCCCGGAGAGTAGTGATATAGTTTTCCTCGACCTCAGCCCCACTCATATCAAAATCGGTGGGAACATAATAAATATTCAATTCGATCGCATCTGCACCAGCTTCCTGCATGAGTTTGGAATATTCCACCCAACCACCGGAGGAGAAACCATTTAAACTGGCAATAATGGGAATATCAACCAACTCCTTAGCTTGGCGAATATGCTCAAGATAAAGTTCCGGTCCGACGTGATATTCTTCTGGTTCAGGAAAATAGGTTAAAGCCTCAGCAAAGCTATTGGTTCCATATTCCAAATGGTGATTAAGTTCAAATTTTTCTCGCAGTAACTGTTCTTCAAATAGGGAGTGTAAAACGACTGCTGATGCGCCCGCATCTTCCATACGCCGAATATTATCGACATCTTCCGATAAAGGGGCGGCGGCGGAAGGGACAATAGGAGTCCTCAAATTCAATCCCAAATAGGTCGTACTCAAATCCATAATATAGATTCCTTATGAAAAGTGGAAACGGAAGCAGTGAAAAGTTCTAGGGGTCCGGTTTGTAGGGGCGAAAAATAGGCACGCCCCTATAATTGAGAACCGGACTAGGAGTTTCTGTCTACAATGGGTTTAGGAAGTTCACTATTTGTCACCAGAGGTTTCTGTATTGGGCTGATTGCCTTCTTGATCCAAGGGACGCGCCGCCAGATACTCATACATTTGCCAACGGGTGTCAACGTCTTTCTGTGCTTCTTTCAGCAAGCGTTTAGCATCAACGGGCTTAGTTTTGGTGAGCATTTTAAAGCGGTTTTCGGCATACATGGATTGTTCGATGGATTTTTTAGGCGATCGCGAATCCAAAAGTAGGGGATTTTTGCCTTCAGCTTTGAGGTCAGGATGATAACGATAAAGCAACCAACGACCACTTTCGACAATTGCTTTTTGGTGACTCATAGCCGTAGTCATATTAATACCGTGGGCGATACAGTGACTGTAGGCAATAATCAAGGAAGGGCCGTTATATGCTTCAGCTTCCAGGAAGACTTTAAGGGTGTGTTCATCGCGCGCCCCCATAGCCACAGAAGCGACATAAACGTTACCGTAGGTCATAGCAATCAAACCCAAGTCTTTCTTAGGTGACGGCTTACCACCAGCGGCAAATTTAGCGACCGCACCGCGAGGAGTAGCTTTAGAAGACTGACCACCAGTATTAGAGTAGACCTCAGTATCCATAACCAGGATATTGACGTTGCGACCACTAGCAATGACATGATCTAAACCGCCATAGCCGATATCATAAGCCCAACCATCGCCGCCGAGTATCCAGACAGATTTTTTGACGAGGTAATCAGCCAAACTGAGTAACTGTTTGGCGTTGGTATCATCAGACCCTTGCAATTTTTGCTTAACCTGGGCGACGAGTTCCCGTTGTTCCCAAATATCAGCCTCGGATTTTTGGGGGTTATTGATAATTTTGGCTACCAGTTCATCGCCAACAAGACCGCCTAACTTCTGCAACAATTCACAGGCGAAAGCGGTATGTTTATCAATGGACAGACGGAAGCCTAGACCAAATTCGGCGTTATCTTCAAATAGGCTATTAGACCAACTAGGGCCGCGACCTTCGGCATTTTGCGCCCAGGGTGTGGTGGGTAAGTTACCGCCATAGATAGAAGAACAGCCAGTGGCGTTAGCGACAACCATACGATCGCCAAATAGTTGGGTTGCTAACTTGATATAGGGAGTTTCGCCACAACCCGCACAAGCACCAGAGAACTCAAACAGGGGTTCTTGCCATTGTTGTTGTTTAATCATATCCGATCGCAAATTACGGCGATCGGGGTTAGGCAAGTTGAGGAAAAATTCCCAGTTTTCCCGTTCCGTGGCTCGTATGGGTGGCTGAGACTCCATGTTAATCGCCTTTTTGGAAGGCATGGATTTATTTTTCGCCGGACAGACATCAACACAGACACCGCAACCAGTACAGTCTTCTGGAGATACTTGGATGGTGAATTTTTGCCCTTCAAAGGCTTTATCGCGGACAGCAGTAGTTTTAAAGGTTTCCGGCGCACCATTGAGGGCGCTTTCATCGTAGGCTTTACCACGAATTACCGCATGGGGACAGACCATGATACATTTACCACACTGCACACAGACATCAGCATCCCAAACGGGGATTTCTTGGGCGACGTTGCGTTTCTCCCATTTTGATGTACCTGTGGGATAGGTTCCGTCACAGGGTAGTTGGCTGACGGAGAGTTGGTCGCCTTTACGCGCTAACATCATCCCTTCCACTTCCCGGACAAAATCAGGGGCGTTAGCGGGGACTGGTGGCGCTATGCGTACCTGGCTATTGGCTTCGCCGATATTGACCTCAAAGAGGTTGTCGAGGGTATTGTCTACGGCTTGGAGGTTCATGCGGACAATGGCTGAACCTTTTTTACCGTATGTTTTTTCGATCGCTTTTTTAATTTTGGCGATCGCCTCATCCTTGGGTAGAACTCCCGCCAAAGCGAAGAAACAGACCTGCATCACCGTATTGATACGGCTACCCATTCCACTGTCACGGGCTACTTTATTAGCATCGATGACATATAGTTTGAGGTTTTTGCGGACAATTTGCTCTTGAATTTCAATGGGTAGGTAATTCCATACTTCATCAGGTCCGTAGGGGCTATTCAGCAGGAAGGTCGCCCCATTGGTGGCTGCATCAACTACATTGAGTTTTTCTAGGAAATTCCACTGGTGACAGCCGATAAAGTTGGATTTTTCGATTAAATAGGGGGAGCGGATTAAGTTAGGACCGAAACGCAGGTGAGATACGGTGACAGCGCCGGATTTTTTCGAGTCGTAGACGAAGTAACCCTGGGCGTAGTTATTGGTTTCGTCCCCGATAATTTTAATGGAGTTTTTGTTAGCCCCTACAGTACCATCAGACCCTAGACCATAGAACATGGCGCGGATGACGTTATCCGGTTCGGTGGAAAATTCCGGGTCAAAGGGTAGGGAGGTGTGGCTGAGGTCGTCGTTAATACCGATGGTAAAGTGATTTTTGGGTTTGTCGAGTTGGAGGTTATCAAAAACGGCTTTTACCATAGCCGGGTTAAATTCTTTGGAGGATAACCCATAACGACCACCTACGATTTTGAGGGCGGGTCCTTCCCAGCTTTCACTAATGGCGGTGACGACATCTAAATATAGGGGTTCGCCACTTGAGCCGGGTTCTTTGGTGCGGTCTAAAACTGCGATCGCTTTTGCCGTTTTTGGTACAGCGCCAATAAAGGCGTTAGCATCCCAGGGTCGATACAGACGGACTTTTAGCACTCCGACTTTTTCTCCCTGTGCGGTCAGATAATCTACGGTTTCGTGGACGGTTTCACAACCTGAACCCATTAATATAATGATGCGATCGGCATCTGGTGCGCCATGATATTCAAATAGTTTATAGTGCCGTCCCGTCAGTTCCCCGAATTTGTCCATGGCTTTCTGGACGATTTCTGGACAAGCGTTATAGAAGGGGTTGACGCTTTCCCTCGCTTGGAAGTAAACATCGGGGTTTTGGGCGGTTCCTCGTAAAGCAGGGCGATCGGGTGTTAGTCCCCGGGCGCGGTGTGCATAAACGTCCTCATCATCTATCATCGCCCGCAGATCACTCTCTTCCAAGAGTTCGATTTTCTGCACTTCGTGGGACGTGCGGAACCCATCAAAAAAGTGGATAAATGGAACCCTTGATTTTAGGGTACTTGCTTGGGCGACTAGGGCTAAATCATGGGCTTCCTGGACTGAGGCTGAACATAATAATCCGCAACCAGTAGCCCGCACTGCCATTACGTCACTGTGATCGCCAAAAATAGACAAGGCTTGGGCGGCGATGGACCTGGCGGCGACATGGAGGACCGCACAGGTTAGTTCCCCGGCGATTTTGTACAGGTTCGGAATCATTAATAATAATCCCTGGGATGCTGTAAATGTCGTGGTTAATGACCCTCCCTGTAGGGAACCATGAACAGCCCCCGCCGCGCCTCCTTCGCTTTGCATTTCTACTACTGCGGGAACCGTTCCCCAAATGTTGGGTTGTCCTTCCGATGTCCAAGCATCCGCCCATTCTCCCATGGGTGATGATGGAGTGATGGGATAAATGGCAATAACTTCATTGAGACGAAAAGCCACGCGGGCTACCGCTTCGTTCCCGTCTAGGGTGGCATACTGTCTGGTATTCATACTTGAAAATCCTCTCATTTACTTGGGATTTAACCCAGGTTCAAAAAACTGCGGAATTAACCGCCTTAATGGCTGTGACCGGACAACCATTGACGAGCTAATTTTAGGCGATCGCACTATTTGCCAAGGCCATGTCCTTGACAGTTCTCTTTACCAAGCGATCGCGCTAAATTTTGTCATTCAACAACAAAAAAAATTGGGTCGATAATTTACCTAGATTTTGACAACAATACCTCTGCGCCGGTTGTCTGATTCAAAGGTTCCTTTCCCCTGAGTCAGATCACAATCTTTAAATCTTTGTTAAGGGTTTTTGGGAACTTGACTGCCTCCTACCTTACCCTATTTATTATCTTATAGGAGGCTGGAAATATAAATCAGGTCTTAACAATTTTTAACCCAATTTGACCATCTGTTGTAAATCTGCTAAGGTTTGTAAAGCGTCCTCTGGTTCTACCCGACTCAGAGCAAAACCCACATGAACCAAAACATAATCACCCACTTGCGCTTCAGGAACATAAGCCAGACTCACCTCTTTAATTACCCCGCCAAAGCTGACGCGCCCTTTTTTTAGTAAAGGATCATCTCCCGATATACTCACGAGTTTTCCCGGAACTGCTAGACACATATATTTCATCCCTAGAATGACAATAATTCTCATTTAGGTTGACAATAGCAACCTGTAGGCTATCTGTAGGCTCTGTGGTAGTTTGATGACAGGCTAACTAAGTATAACCACTGTTAGCAGACCCACCAGCAGAGGCAGAAATTCTTTTAATTATCTTAATACTTTTTTCCGGGGTTTGCCGTTATACTTAACATTTAGAACAGAATGTTGTAATGTTCAACTAACGAAATATTTGGAGATAAACAACCCTACAGTTGTTTTGGGGATTTGTCCCAAAAATGTCCCCAAAATAGGATGAATTGTCATCAAAATAGAACATCAACCCTGTGGGGATCAACATTGATCATATTTAATAGGGTTGAAACTGTGTAGAAATTACTGTAAAACTACTATGCCATCTCCCACAGAAACCTCCCCAAAATCTGCCAAAAGTAAAGCAGCGTCAAACCATCCCAGTGGCGATAAACGTTTCAAGGTACTGGATATAACCATGAAACGCAGCCAATATAGTCAGGATGCCTTAATCGAAGTGCTGCACAAAGCCCAGGAAGCATTTGGCTACTTAGAAGAAGACGTATTAATATACGTTGCGCGACAACTGAAACTTCCCCTGAGCCAAGTTTACGGAGTCGCCACCTTCTATCATCTATTTTCCCTAAAACCCAGTGGCGCTCATACCTGCGTCGTCTGTTTAGGAACCGCCTGCTATGTTAAAGGCAGTGGAGAAGTCCTAGCAGCCTTAGAAGAGAAAACCGGAATCAAATCCGGGGAAACCACCCCCGACGGCCAGATATCTATTGTCACCGCCCGCTGTATCGGAGCCTGTGGTATTGCTCCGGCCGCAGTCTTTGATGGGAAAGTCGCAGGTCAGCAAACCCCAGAAATGGCCGTAGCACGACTGGAACAGTGGCAGGGTTCAGCCGAGTAAATGCCACTTCATAACCCCAACTCCATTGAGAGAGGAGATATAAAATATTATGGAATTGACCGAATTAGTCGAACTAGCCGAAAAGGAACGCAACAATCAAAAAAGTATCCGTATCCACTGCTGCACATCTACAGGCTGTCAAGCCTCTGAGTCCCTAGAAGTCAAAAAAGCCATGGAAGATGCCCTGAAGGGGTCAGGACTTGAGGCTGACGTGCAAATAGTCGGTGTGGGGTGTATGGGGTTTTGCGGACGCGGCCCAATGGTGGAAGTCGAACCTAACGGCATTCATTATGAAAAAGTCACCCCCGAAGATGCGCCATCTATTATCGAAGCGCTGCAAGGCGGGGAAGCCAAACCGGTTCAAGGAGATCCTGATCATCCCTTCTTTAGTCGCCAATTAAAAATCGTTCGGGAATTTAGCGGCAAAATTGACCCGGAAAAAATCGGGGAATATATTGCGGTGGGAGGCTACAGAGCCTTACATCATGCAATTTATGACCTGACTCCAGAAGAAGTAGTGACAGAAATTACTAAATCTGGATTACGGGGACGGGGAGGCGCTGGCTATCCCACGGGTCTAAAGTGGGCGACTGTGGCTAAAATGCCCCCAGGACAAAAATATGTGATCTGTAACGCTGACGAGGGCGACCCTGGGGCGTTTATGGATCGTAGTGTTTTAGAAAGTGACCCTCACCGTATCCTAGAAGGAATGGCGATCGCTGGATATGCAGTCGGTGCGACCCAAGGCTATATATACGTTCGCGCAGAATATCCCCTGGCGATCACTAGGCTACAGAAAGCCATTCAACAGGCTAAACGTCAGAGTATGTTAGGTAGCCGCATCTTTGGTTCCTCCATAGACTTCAACATTGATATTCGGGTTGGTGCGGGTGCTTTTGTTTGTGGCGAAGAAACCGCCCTGATAGCTTCTATTGGTGGCGGTCGCGGCAACCCCCGTCCTCGTCCACCCTATCCCGCCGTTTCCGGGTTGTGGGACTGCCCAACCCTGATTAATAACGTGGAAACCCTGGGTAATATAGCCCCCATTATCCGCAACGGGGCGGACTGGTACAATCAAATTGGTACCGAGAAAAGCAAGGGTACTAAAATCTTCTCCCTGACGGGTAAAATCCGCAATAACGGCCTGATTGAAGTGCCGATGGGTATTACCCTACGCGAAATTGTCGAAGAGATGGGCGGCGGTATTCCTGGCGGTCTGCAAGTTAAAGCCGTGCAAACAGGGGGTCCCTCTGGCGGTTGTATCCCGGCTGATTTTCTTGATACCCCGGTAGATTATGAATCTCTCACCAGATTGGGATCTATGATGGGATCTGGGGGCATGGTGGTGATGGATGAAAACACTAGCATGGTGCAGGTGGCTCAATTCTATATGGAATTTTGCCGGGGTGAAACCTGTGGTAAGTGTATCCCCTGCCGTGTGGGTACTGTGCAAATGTACCAGTTGCTTACTAAGTTACTCAATAAACAGGCTACCTCCGCTGATTTGGAAAAACTGAAACAGTTATGCGACATGGTGAAGGCTACCAGTTTATGTGGCTTGGGAATGACAGCCCCTAACCCGGTTACCAGTACCTTGCAGTATTTCGAGAGCGAGTATTTGGAGTTGCTTCAAACTGCTAACGGTAAGGTGGCGGTTCACTAATATTTCACATCGGGAAGCTAAACGGGAAACTAGGAAGCTAAATGAGGAGAAGGGATTGATGTTTTGTGAACAATGTGAACAAACTGCCAGCGGTCAAGGTTGCCACCAGTGGGGCGCTTGTGGTAAAGGACCGGATGTAAATGCGGTTCAAGACCTATTAATGTACTGTCTGCGGGGTATTGCGCCTGTGGCTTTGAAGGCTAAGGAATTGGGCATTGATACCCATGCTGTAGATGTGTTTTCCTGTGAGTCGATGTTCGCCACTATGACGAATGTTAACTTTAACCGTAAACGCTTTTACCATTATATTCGTGAGGCGATCGCTCAACGGGAAAAACTCAAAACCCAAGTTGAACAGATTAGCGATCGGCCCATCAGTTGGTCTGTAGCTGCTACCTATCAACCAGACTGGACTGATAGTTTAGTAGCCCAGGGGGAGGAAGTTTCCCGTAACTTTATTGCTGACTCTAGTCAAGACATCGATATCTTCTCCCTCAAACTTACCGTCCTCTACGGTCTGAAGGGCTTGGCTTCCTACAGTTTCCACGCCCAGGAACTTGGTCAGGAAGACGATCGCCTTTATAGTTTCACACACCAAGCCCTCGCCGCCTTGGAAGAACCTAACCTCAGTTTAGAAGATTGGGTTAATCTAGCCATGAAAGTCGGGGAAATGAACCTGTTGGCTATGGAACTTCTCGACGCGGGACACACTAACCATTATGGTCATCCTATCCCCACCGTTGTTCCTCTGAATGCGAAAGCCGGAAAAGCCATTTTGGTATCTGGTCACGACATTAAACAACTCGAAGCCATCCTCCAACAAACAGCCAATACTGGTATTAATGTTTACACCCACGGGGAGTTACTACCCGCCCATGGCTACCCAGTCCTTAAACAAAAATATCCCCACCTCTACGGTCACTATGGCACAGCTTGGCAAAATCAAACCAAGGATTTCGCTAAGTTCCCCGGTGCTATAGTCATCACCACTAACTGTTTGATGCCTCCCCACGAACACTATGAGGATAAATTATTTACCCTCGGTCCGGTGGGATATCCTGACATCAACTATCTCGAAGATAGGGCAAATCTTACCCCAGATTTTGGTGCCGTTATTCACAAAGCCCTCTCTTTACCTGGCTTTGCAGAAGATGAACCACCCCGTCAGGTGAAAACTGGCTTCGCCCGTAATGCGGTATTAAATGTTAGCGACCAGGTGATTGAGGCGGTTAAACAAGGTAAAATTCGCCATTTCTTCCTAGTGGGAGGTTGTGACGGCGCTAAACCCGATCGCAATTATTATACAGAGTTTGTCGATCAGGTTCCGTCCGATTGTGTGGTGTTAACTCTCGCCTGTGGAAAATTCCGCTTTTTTGATAAGGAAATGGGGGAAATTGGTAACATTCCTCGGCTGATGGATGTCGGACAGTGCAATGATGCCTATTCCGCTATTCAAATCGCCCTAGGACTCGCCCAAGCCTTTGATATCGGAGTTAATGAACTCCCCCTATCTATGATTTTGTCTTGGTATGAACAGAAGGCTGTGGCGGTTCTCCTGACACTATTATATTTGGGTATCAAAGATATCCGTTTAGGTCCGACTTTACCAGCTTTCATTTCCCCTAATGTCTTCGCTATCCTCTCGGCTAAATACAACCTACAGGCTATTACCACTCCCGAAGCTGATTTAGCCGCCTGTTTGAATTAGAAATAACTGGGAAAATCGGGAATATACAATATTCCCGACTCCCGGTAAGATGTTCCCTTAATGAAAGGAGAAACTATGTCCGTTGTCACCTTAAAAATTGATGGCATTGATGTGGCGATCGAACAAGGATCGAGCATTTTAGAAGCCGCTAAAGAGGCGGGGGTCAGAATACCAACTCTCTGCCATTTGGATGGTATTTCTGATGTGGGTGCTTGTCGCTTATGTCTGGTGGAAATTGCCGGAATTAATAAACTTTTGCCCTCCTGTGTAACTACCGTTGCGGAAGGGATGGAAGTTTGCACTAATAGCCCCCAGATTAAAGAATATCGCAAAATGGTTGTGGAAATGCTATTTGCGGAAGGCAACCATGTTTGTGCCGTTTGTGTGGCTAATGAAAACTGCGAATTGCAAGATGTCGCCGTTGAAGTAGGTATGGATCATAGCCGCTTTACCTACCGTTTCCCACAGCGAGAAGTTGATATCTCTCACCCTCAATTTGGTATTGATCACAACCGCTGTATTCTCTGTACTCGCTGTCAAAGAGTATGTGATGAAATTGAAGGCGCTCATGTTTGGGATGTGGCTTTTCGCGGCCCGGCTGCTAAAATGATTACAGGACTTAATCAACCTTGGGGGGCTGTCGATGCCTGTACTTCCTGCGGTAAGTGTGTTGATGCTTGTCCGACGGGTTCCATTTTCCGTAAAGGTGCGACGGTCGCCGAAATGACTCGCGATCGCGCTAAATTAGAATTCTTAGTTAATGCACGGGAGAAACACGAATGGAAAAGATAAGATTTGCTACGGTTTGGTTAGCAGGATGTTCCGGTTGCCATATGTCTTTTTTAGACCTGGATGAATGGCTGATTGAACTATCGGAAAAAGTCGAAGTGGTTTACTCCCCGGTAGGTTGTGACCTGAAAGAATATCCCGAAAATGTTGATGTTTGTTTGGTCGAGGGTGGTATCGCTAACGAAGATAACCTGGAACTAATTAAAGAAGTGCGATCGCGCACCAAACTCTTGATTTCTTTTGGAGATTGTGCCGTAACTGCTAATGTTCCCGCCATGCGGAATATGTTGGGTAGCACCGATCATGTACTCAAACGCTGCTATTTGGAACTAGGGGATTTTACCCCACAACTTCCCAGAGAACCCGGTATTGTTCCTGAATTACTGGAACGTGTGACTCCAGTGCATGAAGTCGTCGATGTTGATATTTTTATGCCGGGATGTCCCCCTAGTGCCGATCGCATTAAGGCTACCCTCGCGCCTTTGGTGGAAGGGAAAATGCCGAAAATGGAAGGGCGAGAAATGATTAAGTTTGGCTAAGGTTTCCCTGTTGTTGACTGACTAGAAAATTAATGGTTAGCCCGCAATTATCGGGTTAATTATTAATTGTTGATTCCCTGGAGAGGTGATTTTATACTATGGCTAAGACAGTTGTTATTGATCCAGTGACCCGCATTGAGGGTCATGCGAAAATTTCCATATATTTGGATGATGCGGGAGAGGTGGAAGATGCCCGATTTCATGTGGTAGAATTTCGGGGTTTTGAAAAGTTCTGCGAAGGACGACCAATGTTTGAAATGGCCGGAATTACTGCCCGTATTTGCGGGATTTGTCCGGTGAGTCACCTCTTAGCAGCCGCTAAAACGGGGGATAAAATTCTGGCGGTAAAAGTGCCACCAGCCGGGGAAAAATTGCGGCGGATGATGAATTTAGCCCAGTTAACTCAGTCCCATGCTTTGAGTTTTTTCCACCTCAGTAGCCCCGATTTTCTGTTGGGTTGGGATAGTGACCCCGCCAAAAGAAATGTATTCGGATTAATTGCCGCTGATCCAGATTTGGCTAGGGCGGGTATTCGTCTGCGCCAGTTTGGTCAGACCGTGATTGAACTATTGGGCGCACGGAAAATTCACGCGGCTTGGGCGGTTCCTGGAGGAGTGCGATCGCCTCTTTCCCAAGACGGTTTGGAATGGATAAAAGACCGCCTCCCAGAAGCGCGCCAAACTACCGAATTAGCCTTAAATCTATTAAAGCGTCTCCTCGATAGTAACTTGGCTTCTGAGGTCGATATATTTGGGAAATTCCCCTCTCTATTTATGGGGTTAGTCGCCCCTAATGGTAATTGGGAACACTATGGCGGACATCTGCGCTTTATCGATAGTGACGGTAATATTGTCGCTGATGGTTTGAGTGAGGATAATTACCAAGACTATTTGGGTGAGGCTGTGGAAAATTGGTCTTATCTCAAATTCCCCTATTATAAACCTCTCGGATATCCTGATGGTATTTATCGGGTAGGACCTTTGGCGCGGCTGAATGTCTGTGATCAAATTGGAACTACCGATGCTGATCGGGAATTGCGGGAATTTCGCGATCGCGCTGGTGGTCGGGTTGCTACTTCTTCCTTCTTCTACCATTACGCCCGTCTCGTCGAAATTATGGCTTGTATTGAGGCGATCGAGGCTTTGGTAGAAGACCCTGATATTACCTCCCCCCGCGTTCGCGCTGATGCCGGAATTAACAACTTGGAAGGGGTGGGAGTTAGTGAAGCCCCTCGCGGCACTCTATTTCACCATTATAAAGTCAATGAAAATGGCTTAATTGAAAAGGTGAACTTGATTATTGCCACCGGACAAAATAACTTGGCAATGAATAAAACTGTTACCCAAATTGCCAAGCACTATATCCATGGTAATGAAATTCCAGAAGGCTTGTTAAACCGAGTTGAAGCTGGAATTCGCTGCTTTGACCCTTGTTTAAGTTGTTCAACTCATGCTGTTGGTCAAATGCCACTACATATTGAGTTACTTAAACCTGATGGCACAATTGTTGATGAGGTTTATCGTAATTAACATTAACTACGATTAAACATAGGGGCAACCTCTACTGGTTGCCTCCGCCAACAGCGGAATATTTATTGTTGACTTGGGTACTAATCGATATGGCAAAACAAAACTTATACCTATGTATGGGGTCTGCTTGTCACCAAATGGGCGTTTATGAAGTGTTACCAAAACTTCAGGAATTAATCGCAGAATATCAACTAGAAAACCGCATTGAACTTAAAGGGTCGTTTTGCTTGGAGACCTGTAGTTCCGGTATTGTCATGAAATACCAAGACCAACACTTTATTAATATCAGCCCTAAAAATATCGAGGACAAATTTGTCGGTGAAATTTTGCCGATAATTCAAAATAGTAATTTACCATTGAATTCATAATGCTAGAAAATAATGACAATCCCCATTTATGGCAACTGCTTTGGGAATATGACCCGAACGGTTTAATTGCCGTGGATGTCTCCATGAATATTAAAGTTGTGAATCCGGCATTTTGTAACTTTTTTAAAGTCGAGGCTGCCGAGATTATTGGGACTCCGGCTTTTAATTTGTTGGGGAATGTAGACCGATTTAAAAAAGTTTGGGAAAAAAACCAAATGATGCAGGGTATAGAGGTGGAATATGAAAATCATCATCTGTATTTAAAAGAGGTGATTTTCCCGATTAAAGATGAAAATATCATCGCCTGCATTATGACTGATATTACCTCGGAAATGCAGCGAAAAAAGGAAATCCATGATATCCGGGAACAAACAGTTAAAAAAGTGAACGAAGTGGTTGACAATCAAATGAAGGTTGCCCAAGAAATCGCTGGACTACTCGGAGAAACTACCGCCGAAACTAAGGTTAGTCTTCTCAAAATTATCCAAATGATTAACCAATAGCATATTTTTGTTTACCAAACCAAGTAGTTGAGTCGGCTTATGGGTCAAGATAACTTTTTTGATATTTGCGATCGCAGTCTTAATAAAAAAGGCGAGGAACTCTGTGGAGACCAGGTTAAGTTTACCAAAACTGAAACTAAAAGCACCATCGTCCTCTCTGATGGTTTGGGAAGTGGGGTAAAAGCTAATATCCTAGCTACCCTGACCACAGAAATTTTAATCACTATGTTAAATGCTGATGTTCCCCTAGAGGAAGTTATCAAAACTGTGATTGGAACTCTGCCAATTTGTCAAGTTCGCCATATTGCATACGCCACATTTACCATTATTCAAATTGACCACCAAACCAATCAGTTTAAGGTGATTAATTTTGATAACCCCCCCGTCTTTTATTTTAACAAAGGACGGGTAATTAAACTAGACACTAAGACCGAAAAAATCCTCGGCAAAAAAATACTTTCCTCGGAAGGACAGCTAGAAAGGGGAGACTTTCTGGGTGCTATTAGTGATGGTGTTCTTTATGCTGGTTTAGGGGATACCATGAATTTTGGTTGGGGGTGGGATAATATCGCTAAATACATGGAAAAAGTGTTTATGACTCAGGCGACTAACTCCCGTAGCATTATTGAACAGGTGATGGCGGAAACGCGATCGCTTTATCGAGATAAAATCGGAGACGATGCTACTTTTGTTGGTATTTATGTCCGCAAACGTAACCCGGTTATGATTTTTACCGGACCTCCTTTAGATATTACCAAGGATGAGTTATATGCTGAACGTTTGTTAAGTTTTAAAGGTCGTAAAGTTATCTGTGGGGGTACTACCGGAAACCTCGTGGCTAATTATATGGGAGAAACTATCGAAATGGATATTTCCACCATGCGAAAAGATTTACCCCCTATCGGTAAATTAAGCGAAATTGATTTGGTCACTGAGGGAATTTTGACTATTTCTAAAGCTACAGCAGTTCTCCGCCAGTGTAATTGTGATATCACCAGACTTCCTTCTGACCAAAATGGTGCGGTACTTCTGGCGCGAGAAATTTTAGAGGCTGATTCTATTTTCCTTTTGGTTGGTCAACAGATTAATGAGTTTTACCAAAATCCTCTTCTTCCTAAAAATATCTCGATTCGACGCAGTTTAATTGAAGATTTGGTAAACTTACTCAAACAAAAACAGAAAGAAGTTACCGTAGAATATTGTTAAATTATCCGAGTATGGTCTCACCATTTAGACACTCTCCACAGATAATTATGAATAACTATACTACTAACATATACCATGGAAAATGTCAAGTCTTTTTTAATTATTGGCTATGGTAATCAGTTAAGGGGTGATGATGGTATTGGACAGGAGGTAGCGAGACTGGTGCAAGAGTGGGAAAAACCTAATGTGCGATCGCGTTCAGTTCACCAATTAACCCCGGAAATAGCCGAAGAATTAACCCATTTTGACTATGCCATTTTCGTCGATGCTAGTATTACTGGGGAAGTCCTGGAAGTTTCATCCCTGACACCTGATGACTCAGAAACAGTGGTTAACTTGGGTCATTCTATCAATCCGCGATCGCTTCTTTCCTTAGCCAAAACTCTCTATGAATACACACCCCAAGCCTGGCTAGTAGCAGTCCCCGGCGATAACTTTGATTTAGGCGATTGTCTTTCTCCCACCGGAGAAGAGGGAGTTAATCATGCTTTAACCCAAATTCAAATGCTAATCGACACTTATAGCAATACCCGACCAAATGAGGACAGTAATTAAACCCTGAATATACAAATTATAAATTTTCTTTAAATCTGGTTAATGAACTGGCAAATACCAAATTTATCATCAGAAAATTGAACCTGTCAGCCTCGATTTTGACCCACAGTTTAGGTGTTAGAAAATAGACTACTGGGGGATTTGACCAAATACCAAAACAGTTTTTTAATAAATTTTCGGGTGGGTCGATATCGCCACAAATCTTCCAGCAGCAAATTAATCTTAACATTGCCATAAATTAGGCATTCAGAGTCTTCATAAAACTTCTGCTGCATAAAATTCATCGGGTCTGAATAAACATCATTAACCAGAAATGGTTTTATCCCAGCCCAATGAATAACACAAGCCTCTTTCTGCCAATCGTGATTCCCAATTTTTCCGTCCTCAATGGGGAAACGTTGACGCATTTCTTCTTGGGAATAGTTCCACATCAAAACCTGAATTAGCGCAGTTTTTACATTAATTTTGCCCTCATCTAATGCCCGAAAAATCATGAAATTTAATAGCCCTTGTTCACCATATTTAAAAACATCAGGGTATCGATTCTTAAACTCCAACATTTCCGCATATTCAGCCAAGCTAAAAATCCCCCTCTTTCCCCAAAATACCCCGGTAACAAAATAGGGTCTATCTTGATAATTAAAATCAGGGAAGTGCTTTTTCATCCCCTCCAAGTCAAAGAATAAACGCGAAATATCTTCAGCCTTCCAATTTTCCAAGTTATGATCAATAATCATGTCATAATGTTCAAGATCCCCAAAATCTAGCACATCCCCCCAGACTATTGTATCCGCATCTAAAAACAGAAAATTCTGCCAAGGACTTTCCCAAAAGGCAATCATTTTAGTCAAGCCCCAACCAAAACTATTTTCCTTGAGAAACGGATGCTTGACCGTCTTTTGATTAATAATCTTAACACCGTAAGTGCTTTCTAAGCTGGTTGTATTAAAATCACCATCAACGATTAAACAGATAGGAACATCCCCCAAAAAGTAGCGAATACTAGCACAACATCCTGCCGCAAAGTGGTAGTCCTTAAAACAACAAGCAATGATAATCCCAAAGTCCTGAATCATGGTTTTAGTTTCCTAGGTTTTAGTTTCTAATGGTATGTTTTCATGACACTATCGAATAATAGGGTCTAGTTACCCCTATCATCAATCAAAATACCTTTTCCACCGATTTACCTAACCAGGACGTGATTCAGAGAAGCTATCTGATACATTTACGCGACATTTATCCGGCTATTGCCTGACAATGCGACGATAGCACTATTACCCGTTAAGGTAACA
>NZ_JBIMLI010000085.1:0-21685 GCF_051859755.1 Limnospira sp. | reverse complement strand
TCGCCTAGAAGCTGGGCTTGTTTGTGTGACCTGTGGACTAGCACGGTTCCAGGTTAGCACCGACACCCCCACCTGCCCAAGGCAGGTGGGGTGAGCTTCATCAGATTGCCTAAAATTATATGTACAGATATTGATCAGAAAATATGTCAAAAAACCGTTCTGGATTATTTGTTAGCGGTCTAGTGATTGGGTCTGCCCTTGGTACAGTAGTCGGTCTACTGATTGCGCCGCGGTCTGGTCGCGAGACTCGAAAACTATTACAAAAATCGGCGGCGACTCTCCCGGAGTTAGCGGAAGATGTATCAACCACAGTGCAAAATCAAGCTGAACGAATGTCAGCATCAGCTTTGCGTAGTTGGGATGATACGCTAGTGCGACTAAAAGAAGCGATCGCCGCCGGACTAGAAGCGAGTCAGATGGAACGTCAGACTCTATCGGAACTTGAGAATCAGAATTTGGCTGAACCCCAGGAGACGAAAAGCGATCGCCGCTAAAAATAGTTATCGTGTTTGGAGCGAAGAGACACTAGCGATCGCCAGTTTCGATATCATAGTGTTGTCCGTTATCGCCGAATCCTACCATTGTTGTGCTTGATCCTATTTTTTGGCTAGGACTGTCCCTATTATTGGTTGCAGTCAGCCTGACCGCCTTATTAATTGCAGCACTCCCGGCGATACTCGCCTTGGGGAGAGCAGCACGCAGCGTCGAAAAATTAGCTGATACCCTGTCGCGGGAATTTCCTCCCACCCTAGAGGCTATTCGCCTAACGGGGATGGAAATTAGCGATCTGACAGATGATGTAGCCGAAGGAGTCCAAAGTGCTAACCAAGTAGTTAAACAAGTTGATCGCAGTATTAGCAGCGCTAAACAACAAGCGAAACAACTAAAAATCGGGACTGGGAGTATTGTCGCAGGTATCCGTGTCGGTTGGGGAACCTTCACGGGTAAAGGTCGCCCTTCCCACCAACCCAGTTTACCCCCAGAACGCTCCTCCCAGAGACTACCATCCGATCGCGATCGACTTCAATTAGGGGGAAACCCACCCTCCTATGAAGACTATGATTCTGAAACCCGACAGCCCTACGATTGAAAAAAAGCCATGGTAAATATCTAAGTAATTGACCAGTAATAATTATTGAATATCCACAGTTCCCAGCCCTAGCCATGAAAAAAGGGAACTTTCAAAAAAGTCCCCTATCAGTGTCCAGTCAAATATCGAGTAGACCACCCAATTTAATAGTCAGTCTAGTTATCCGTTTTTCCCAGTTAGGTAAAGGTCTTTTCGGATTCTATAAGTTAGATAATAACCCATAGAAGCACAAAAAACAAGCATATTGTGTGAACTTTATGCAAAAATTTGTAAAGTTTAGGCAAAGCCCTTACATTCGATCTAATACCGAAATCCCCAATAGGGATAGACCCAGCCTCAAAGTTTCAGCCGTTAAGTGACACAAAGCTAAACGAGAAGCGCGATCGCATTCATCAGCTTTCAAAACTGGACAGCGATCGTAAAACTGATTAAACTTCTGGCTCAATTCAAACAGATACTGACACAATCGATTCGGCAACAACTCTTGGGCTACCGTATCGATAACCTCATGTAATTGTAGTAAATGTTTAGCCAAAGTCAACTCAGAAGGGTCTTGTAAATGAATACTCGCCCTATCCCCCACCTGTTCAAAATCAATACTCCCCTTACGGCTAATCCCCTGAATCCGCACATAGGCATATAACATATAGGGAGCCGTGTTACCCTGTAGAGACAGCATCTTATCAAAACTAAAGATATAATCACTGGTGCGATTTTGACTCAAATCAGCATATTTAACCGCATCAATACCAACCACCTCCGCCACATGATGCACAAATTCTGGAGACTCTGCGCGTCCTTCCTGCTGTAGGCGAGTTTCCAAATCCTCCTGAGCGCGTTTAACCGCTTCGTCCAAAAGATCCCGCAGCCTGACCGTTTCCCCAGACCGAGTTTTTAGCTTTTTCCCATCCTCTCCCTTAACGAGACCAAAGGGAACATGGACCACATCCACCCCATCCGGTATCCACCCCACCCGACGGGCCACCTGCCACACCTGGGCGAAATGATTAGCCTGACCTGCATCAGTGACATAAATTAGACGAGTAGCACCTTCCGTGTTAATCCGATGACGCACCGCGGCCAAATCCGTAGTAGCGTAGTTATAGCCGCCATTGGACTTCTGCACGATTAATGGTAGGGGGTCTCCTTCCTTATTGGTAAATCCTTCTAAAAATACGCATTTTGCGCCTTGGTCTTCCACCAATAACCCAGATGCTTCCAAATCCGCCACCACTTCCGCCAACATGGGATTATAAAATGATTCACCCCTTTCGGTGAGTTTAATATCAAGGCGATCATAGATTTGTTGAAACTCCCGGCGAGACTGATCACAAAGCAATTCCCAGGCGCGGCGACTATCCTCGGCTCCTGATTGTAAACGGACTACCTGCTCGCGAGAGGCTTCTTTAAACTCTTCATCTTCATCAAACCGCTTTTTGGCTTGACGGTAAAACTCGACTAAATCCCCAATATCTAAAACGTCAGCAGTAGTTAAGGCTGAGGGGTATTTTTCCTGTAGGTAAGTAATCAACATCCCGAATTGTGTCCCCCAGTCGCCAACGTGATTCAGTCGTAGCACCTGATGACCTTCAAACTCTAAAATCCGGGCGATACAGTCCCCGATAATGGTCGATCGCAAATGACCAACGTGCATTTCTTTGGCAATATTGGGGCTAGAAAAGTCTACAATCACGTTTTGTGGGTTTCCATTCGGGGCGATTCCTAACCGAGGGTCAGTTAATTTAGCATTAAGTTGGGTTTCTAGGTACTCTGATTTGAGGCGCAAATTGATAAACCCAGGTCCGGCAATTTCTGGAGGGGAGCAGATATCATCAATTTGAAGATGCTCTATAATGGTGCTGGCTATCTGGCGAGGGTTACTTTTGAGCCTTTTGGTTAGGGACATGGCAACGTTGCACTGATAATCCCCGAATTTGGGGTTACTGCTGTTAACTATTAATGGATCAGTCCCGCTGACGGTTTCCCCAAAGGCATCAGTTAGGGCTGTTTCAAATCGCGATCGCATCTGTTGGATTAGAGAAGACATAATTTTCGGCTGCCGATTACGCAGTGGTTGGATTACAGAAAACATGATATTTTTTGCCGATTATATACAAATCGGCCCTTTGACCATCCCCAAGGGTGATCAACATCTATACTGGCTGATTTTATCGCATTAGGTCAACTCTTCGTTGTTTAGTTATGTGGATTTATGGACTATTAAATCCCGGTTTTTTCACAGAACAGAATCTATATTTACCCAAATATACACAAGCCATATAAAATAAAAATAAATTAAACCGCGCTCTCTTGGGGCTCACTATTTACTTGATGGACAACAGGCAGTCAAAATGTTAGAAGCACTTATTTGGATAGGGATTTTTGCAGTTAGTCTGGCGGTTCTCATCTATGCCTCGGATTCCTTTACAGAATCAGCTAGTAAACTGGGGCTATTTTTCGGCTTGAGTCCCTTTATTGTGGGCGTGACCATTGTGGCGATCGGTACCTCTCTTCCTGAACTGGTTTCTTCTCTGGTAGCCGTTTATCGAGATACATCAGAAATTGTAGCTAGTAATGTTATTGGTTCTAATATTACTAATATTTTTCTGATTGTTGGGGTTGCCGCCGTTATCAGTAGTCCGATGAAGATTAATTATGACCTGATTTCTGTGGATCTACCTATGTTGGTTGGTTCCGCTATTTTGCTCTATTTTACCATTAGTGATGATTTTTTCACCACCGGAGAAGCTCTGTTATGTCTCATCGGATTTGTGATTTATCTGGTTTATATTATCCGAGAAGGTCAAGAGGATAATGACCAGCAAATTGACGAGGAGGTGAACTCCACTCGATTTGTGATTGTGAATTTGGCGATTGTGATTTTGGGCGCGGTTTTTATCTTTGTCGGCGCTAACTATACCATTGAATCGATTATTAAACTCTCAGAAATTTTCCATCTGGGAACTGAGATTATTGCCGTTACTGTAGTGGCTTTAGGGACATCTTTACCGGAGTTGGTAGTCACTATTTCTGCCGCTCGAAAAGGTAATGCAGAAGTGGCGATCGGAAATGTGGTCGGCTCCAATATTTTTAACTCCTTAATCGTTATGGGAGTGCCGGGACTGATTAAACCGTTAGATATCCCTGATGAGATCTTAATTAATGCTCTTCCGGTCATGCTGGCGGCGACTTTACTGTTTTTCTTTGTCACCCAAGATAAACAGGTAACACAATGGGAAGGATTGCTATTTTTTGTGCTTTACGGTTGGTTTGTTGGTCACATTTTTGGCTGGTTATAAACTGTCCCCAGCAGAATAACTCCCCCAACCAATAGCCAGTCATCAGTAGGGGGGAGATTTTTCGCTCCTACTGATGATTAACAGAGGCGAAGGGAGTCTCAAGTTGATTTGGCTGCGTCAGAATCATCAGAGTTGGCTTTTTTTTGCCAGTTTAAGCTGTTCTTCGATTTGCTCTCGATGACTGACGGTGGTTTGGCGGGACTGTGGCCAACTGCGATCGCCTGTTTTCTCGGTTCCCGATGACTCAGAAGGATCACCGTTCAGCGTTTTGGCAATTCTAAGCTGCTCTTGAATCTGATCTCGGTGACTCAGAAGCGGTTCACGGGGAACTTTCCGACCCGCTACAGTTCTCCGAGGCGGAGGGGGAGGAGGAGTAGGAGAAGTCGGGGGAGATGCTAATGGTGCGATCGCATCCTTGAGCAGTTTAATCGCACTGTTACGAGCATCTGTTTGTTTCGGTAACAAATCTATTAGTTCCCGGATAGTTTGCTCGTACTGGACTTCTTCGGGAGATATCAACGGGGTGGATAATCTAATTGGATCTCGCTGAACAGCAGCGATCGCCTGACGCACCGTTTCTTGGATTTTACCCCTGTAGGTTTTCGCTCGTTGCTCCTGTTTGTTTCTACCCTCCTGACAAGACGCATACAACGGCGGCAGACGGTTAAGAGCATAGGTTGCTACTTCAACCCGACTAATATACTTTAGTAAATTCTGTGACAGACGCTGTAACTGACGATCAATTTCTTCATCTACCCAAATCTCCATCACATTTTGGTATTGTGGCGGTTTGTTATCGTTAGTAGTATTCATTTCATGAATTATATAGTAATAGTTCTATATTTAAATCAGTAGCATATTACTTGTGGATTGGCTCAATATTCTCTGTCTCCTTATCAAAAATTTACGCAATTTTGAGCAAATTTTATAAATCCCAGAGGTTTGTAAAGAACAACAATATAATAAGGGGTTATGCCCATCATGGGTATTACCACCCACCAAGACTGCGAGGACAAGTTACAGGACCATGATCTGATGAGCTGGCTAGTCACCTTGAGGGATGTACTTTTAGTCCTGATATTTATCGTGACAGTAGATTTATAATAGATAGTAAATTTGACTAACACCTAGTTAGTCACCATTTATACTCAATATATATTAACCAATTATGAATAGATTAAAATGGCAGTTGTCCAAAATCTTCAACCGCAGACAACTATCTAAACTGGTTAGAGCCTTAGCCCAACTACTCCGAGAATTGATAGAAATCGTGTTAATTTTAGTAGCTGTTTTCCTGTTAATTTCTGCAATCCTATATATAGAAGACACCCTACAAGCCAACACAGAATGGGGTAAATTCTTTATAAATGCCCTAGAAAAGTCCCGAATTCTTGGCACATTTGAAAGCATCAGTATTGTCACAGCATTAGTAATTTATGTCAGACAAGGAAAAAAGAAATCTCATTACGAAGCATGGCAAGTCATTGACTCAGCTCAAGGCATTAAAATTAGCCATGCTCGCATTAAAGCCCTAGAAGAATTATCAAAAGACGGAGTAAGTCTTAAAGGTTTATCTTTACCAATGGCTGATCTGGAACAAGTGACCTTGGTAGACACCGACTTCAAAGAAGCAAATCTAAAAACCGCTAAACTCCAGGAAGCCAACCTAAAAGGCAGTACCTTTGAACTCACCCAACTCCAAGGCGCTAACCTATGGAAAGCCAATTTACAGGAATGTTTTTTTCTGCTTACCCAACTCCAGAAAGTCAACCTAAATGCAGCCAACTTAGAAAATGCTGAACTTCAGGGAGTCAATTTATTAGAAGCTAATTTACAGCAAGCCAACCTACAGGGAGCCTATATTTTAGGAAACTTACAAGGAGCCAACTTTCAAGAAGCAAATTTAAAAGGTGCAAACCTTCAGGGAGCCTATCTTCAGGATGCCAACTTTAAACGAGCCAACTTGCGGGGAGTCAATCTTAAAGATGCCAATTTAACCGGGGTGAATTTTGAAGAAGCCAATTTACAAAGCGCTAACCTGCAAAATGCTCAGGGATTAACCCCCCAACAAATTAGAGTAGCCAAAAATTGGGAACAGGCTCGTTATTCTAAGACTTTTATCTTGAGTTTAGGACTACCTCAAGACTCATCATTGGTCAACCCAGAAGAGTTGACCTAAATCTACGATTATGGCAATAAAGATACCCATAAATTGGGGATAGTTCAATCAAAACTCAACCATCCCCAAATTTGATTGGGTGTTAATTCCAACTGGATACCATCCAAAACAGGTAGCACAGTATCTCCCTCATACAACTCTATTTTTTGTTCAGGAAACACCAGGATGACACTGCCATCTTCATCTGGATTAATTAACCATCCCAACTCCGTACCATTTCTTGAACACAATAACAACTTAGACAGAACTCTGGTCAAGTTTTGTTCTGGGGACAAAATTTCAATACACCAGTCAGGATATGTTTGAAAGCGATTAGCAATTCTCCCGGAAGGTTCGCGAGGAATCCTGGACCAGCGAAATACAGAAATATCTGGCACAATTGACCTGCCATCAAAAGTGCAGCGCAATTCAGGAAAAGCCTTAGCAATTTTCTGAGTCTTGGCTACCTGATTGATAGCTTCACAAAGATCGACTTGAATTGAACTATGTTCTCCCTGTGGCATAACTTTCTGAGTAATTTCTCCATTGATAAATTCTGAAGCTGGCTTAGTTTCCGGAAGTTTCAGAAACTCCTCCAACTCAAGCTGAGGTTGAGCAATTGTAATCATGTCAGTTCTGTTAAGAGTAAACTGGATTGTATCTTAGACAAGAGATGAGTTGGCATACATGGCCACCAAGTTAAGCCTAAACCAACTATAACATCTACAGTTTAGGACATTCAGCCAAGTAGGAGTTGAGGGTATGAGAATATTAGTAACGGGTGGAGCCGGATTTATTGGTTCCCATTTGATTGACCGACTAATGGAACAGAAACACGATGTTCTGTGTCTGGACAACTTTTTCACGGGGAATAAGCAGAATATTCTTAAATGGATAGGGAATCCTTACTTTGAACTGATCCGCCATGATATCACTGAGCCAATTCGCCTAGAGGTGGATCAGATTTATCACTTGGCTTGTCCTGCTTCCCCAGTACATTATCAATACAACCCGGTCAAGACCATTAAAACTAATGTCATGGGGACTTTGAATATGCTGGGTTTAGCCAAACGGGTCAAGGCTCGATTTTTGCTGGCTTCCACCTCAGAAGTTTACGGAGATCCAGATGTTCACCCCCAAACTGAAGAGTATCGGGGTAATGTTAACTGTATTGGTCCCCGTTCCTGTTATGATGAGGGGAAACGGGTAGCGGAAACTCTGGCTTTTGACTACTACCATCAAAATAAGGTAGATATTAGGGTGGCGCGCATCTTTAATACCTTTGGACCCCGTATGCTGGAAAATGATGGACGGGTGGTGAGCAATTTTATTGTCCAAGCTATCCGGGGAATTCCTTTAACAGTTTATGGTGATGGTTCCCAAACCCGTAGTTTTTGCTATGTTTCGGATTTGGTGGAAGGACTGATTCGCCTGATGAATGGGGAGTATATAGGGCCAGTTAATTTGGGTAATCCGGGAGAATATACGATTTTGGAGTTGGCTACCAAAATTCAACAGATGATTAATCCTGATGCCGAGATTCAATATAAACCCTTACCCCAAGATGATCCGAAGCAGCGACAACCGGATATTACCAAAGCCAAGAAGTATCTTAATTGGGAACCTACGGTACATTTAGATGATGGACTCGAGCTAACCATTGAAGATTTTCGGAGTCGGGTTATCCTTGAGAGTAAGTAGTTTAGGTAATTGCCGATTGATGGGTCTTCTACAATTCTAAATGGTTGTGCTAATAAATCATGGCACTGCTATAACTCCTGTTGTATCAATGATTTGAGGAAGTTTGTATGCGTGTTTGTGTAATCGGTACTGGATATGTGGGTTTAGTAACCGGGGTTTGTTTGGCTCATACAGGTCATGATGTGATTTGTGTGGACAACAACGAAGAAAAAGTTAAGTTGATGAAGTCGGGACAGTCCCCAATTTATGAGCCGGGACTTTCGGAGTTGATGAAGTCCTGTGCGGAGTCTGGGAAGTTGTCTTTTACTTCTGACCTGAAAGCTGGGGTTGAACATGGGGATATTTTGTTTATTGCGGTGGGAACCCCTCCCCTACCAACAGGAGAAAGTGACACTCGATATGTGGAAGCAGTGGCGCGAGGAATTGGCGCTAATTTGACCCGTGGATCTGGTTATAAGGTGGTGGTGAATAAGTCTACGGTTCCTATCGGTTCGGGGGACTGGGTGCGGATGATTGTTCTTGATGGTTTTACTGAACAACAAAAGGAACAAGGAACTTCTGGGTCGGCGGGAGAATTGCAGTTTGATGTGGTTAGTAACCCGGAATTTCTGCGGGAAGGTTCGGCGATTTTTGATACTTTTAATCCCGATCGCATTGTTTTGGGAAGCAATAGCCAAAAGGCTTTGGGTCTGATGCAGGAATTATATCAACCCATTGTAGACCGTAAATATGCTGATGATCCCGATTTACCTCCGGTTCCGGTGGTGATGACTGATTTAAGTTCTGCGGAAATGGTCAAATATGCGGCTAATTCCTTCCTGGCGACTAAAATCAGTTTTATTAATGAAATCGCCAATATTTGCGATCGCGTTGGTGCTGATGTTAAACAGGTAGCCACTGGTATCGGTTTAGACTCCCGTATTGGTAACAAATTCCTGCAAGCTGGTATTGGTTGGGGGGGGTCCTGTTTCCCTAAAGATGTCTCGGCTTTAATTCATACCGCCGATGATTATAATTATGATGCCAAACTGTTGAAATCAGCCGTAGAGGTCAATAATCAGCAGCGGGTAATTGCGATCGAAAAATTGCAGCAAGTTCTCAAAATTCTGAAAGGGAAAACCATTGGTTTACTGGGGTTAACCTTTAAGCCGGATACTGATGATATGCGGGATGCACCCGCTTTGAATTTGATTGAACAACTCAGCCGTTTGGGAGCCAGGGTGAAAGCCTATGACCCGATTATTTCCCAAAGCGGAATGCGTCATGGTCTGTCTAATGTGATGGTGGAAACCGACCCAGAATTGATGGCTGAGGGTTGTGATGCTTTGGTCTTAGTAACCGATTGGGAACAGTTCCAAAACCTTAACTATGCCAAAATGGTTAAATCTATGCACAGTCCTGTTATCATCGATGGTCGGAATTTCTTAGACCGCGAAAAACTCCAAGAACTTGGTTTCCAATATGTGGGAATTGGACACTAACTTATCATGAGTTAGTTTAATCTGCTAATTATCACTAATCAGAAAGAGATATATTGGATATATTGATAAATCTGGTTTCTCCCCAATTAAAAGACGGAAGATATTACCAACCTTCCGTCTTTATTTATTTGTTGATTTAGCGGTTAATTACACACGATTCTAGGCGTTAGAATCGTTAGTAGGTAGGAGAGCTTCTACCGAGGTATCGGGGGCGATTTTGGGAGCTACAAACCCGCCTGAGTAAAGCACCGAACCGCGTTGTTGTTGAGCAAATACCGGGAAGATTTCACGGACTTGAGAAGCAACTTCAACAGTTTTTACATCATAGGTTTGAGTAGCTACTTTGGGATATAAACCAATCCCGATAATTGGTAATAGCAAACAGGTAGCAATCATCACTTCGCGAGGTTGGGCATCTCCCAGATATTTATCAATGTTGAATCCGCCACTATTTTCACCGTAGAAGACAACCCGCAATAGGTTCAGTAAATAAATGGGGGTTAAAATTAGACCGACAGCAGCTAAACCAATCACTACAATTTTGAAGCTGGAACTGTAGATATCGCTAGTTGTGATACCGAGGAAGATAGTTAATTCTCCGACAAAACCACTCATTCCAGGTAGTGCTAAAGAAGCCATTGAACCAGCAGTGAAGAGGGCAAACACTTTAGGCATATCCTTAGCCATACCGCCTAATTTTGCCATTGATAGGGTGTGGGTACGTTCGTAGGTAACACCTGCTAGGAAGAACAGCATGGCGGCGATTAAACCGTGGGAAATCATTTGCAGAACCGCGCCGTTCAGTCCCAATTCAGTTAAGGAAGCAATACCCAGGAGGACAAAACCCATGTGGGAGATAGAGGAACAAGCTAATCGACGTTTGAGGTTATCTTGAGCAAAGGCGCTTAATGCACCGTAGACAATATTAACCACTCCTAGAATTGCCAGAATTGGGGCAAAATACAGGTGAGCGTTGGGTAGCATTTCCATGTTCATGCGGATTAAGCCGTAACCACCCATTTTGAGCAGAACACCCGCTAAAATCATTGATACAGGGGCGGATGCTTCGCTATGAGCATCAGGTAGCCATGTGTGGAGGGGGAAGATAGGGAGTTTGACGGCGAAGGCAATTAGGAAGCCTGCATACAAGAATAATTCTAAGGCTAGGGGATAGTTTTTGTGAGCGAGGGTGCTAATGTCGAAACTGGGGTTGGAGCCGTAGAATGCCATGGCTAGGGCGGCGGCTAGGATGAAGATGGAACCTAGGGCAGTATATAGGATGAATTTAGTAGCTGCATAGAGGCGCTTGGCTCCACCCCAGATGGAAATCAGGATATAAACGGGAACCAGTTCTAGTTCCCACATCAGGAAAAATAATAGCAGGTCTTGGGCTGCGAATACCCCCATTTGGGCGGAGTACAGCACTAATAAGAGGAAATAAAATAGTCTGGGCTTGTTGGTGACGCGCCAGGAAGCTAGAATAGCTAATGTATTAACGAAACCTGTTAGCACGATTAGGGGCATTGATAGGCCGTCTACTGCTACTGACCAGTTCATGCCTAATTGGGGAATCCAACTATAGGTTTCGGCTAGTTGGAATGTTGAATCGTTGAGATTGTAGTTAGAAAAGAAGCATACAATTGTCAGAACTAAGTCGAGCAAACCGACTCCTAGGGCATACCAGCGGATAGTTTTGCCTTCTCGGTCGGGAATTAGGGGAATGGCAAAGGATGCCAACAGGGGAAATAGGATAATTGCTGTTAACCAGGGAATTTGACTGCTCATGGTCAGTGTGTGAGAATAAATACCTATTGGTTGGTTGTTAGTGAATTATACTCAAAGAGTAAAGTTTTGTTAAGCCTTTTGGCAAATTTTGTTTCGAGATTGTCTGAATTCACTTGACAGTCAGGGTTTCAGGCTTTGTTTTTTTTTGTGTCCTGGGTGATCCTTGACTGTCAAGATTGATTATAGTCTATGGTTATAGGTATGTCAACTCATTTGAGTCTATTAAAAAATGGGGTCGGTGGACCACTTCTAGGGACTTTGGTTGAAAAAGATGGATATTTATTCAGAAGCGACAAACTCTGTGTCACAATTGGGATCGGTTTAACCCATTTGTTAAGAAGTATAAAGCTGTCATCAGTTATGGAACCCCTTTATCAATATGCCTGGTTAATTCCGGTGTTGCCCCTCTTTGGTGCAATGCTGGTAGGCATAGGGCTAATCTCATTGAACAAAGCCACTAACAAAATTAGACAGGGAAGCGCTATATTCCTGATTTCCCTGTTAGGTGCATCAATGGTTTTGTCCTTTGCTCTCCTAGCCAGTCAAATCAACGGCCATGAATCCTACACTCGTATAATTGAGTGGGCGGCGGCTGGAGACTTTAAAATCAGTATGGGCTACACAATTGACCATCTGACCGCTGTGATGTTGGCGATCGTCACGACTGTAGCCCTATTGGTAATGGTCTACACCGACGGGTATATGGCTCATGATCCAGGATATGTTCGTTTTTATGCCTATCTGAGCCTATTTAGCTCGTCTATGTTGGGTCTGGTAGTTTGTCCCAACCTGCTACAAGTCTATATTTTCTGGGAATTGGTGGGGGTATCTTCCTACCTACTGATCGGGTTTTGGTACGATCGCAAACCAGCAGCAGATGCCTGTCAAAAAGCCTTCATCACTAACCGTGTCGGTGACTTCGGTCTGCTGTTAGGGATCCTCGGTTTATATTGGGCGACTAACACCTTTGAATTTGAGTTAATGGGGTCTCGTCTAGAACACCTAGTAGAAAGCGGGTCCATTAGTGGGGCGCTGGCTGCTCTATTTGCCATCCTAGTGTTCTTAGGTCCCGTGGCGAAATCGGCTCAATTTCCCCTCCATGTTTGGCTTCCAGACGCAATGGAAGGCCCGACCCCGATTTCCGCTCTCATTCACGCCGCCACCATGGTAGCGGCTGGGGTATTCCTGATCGCCAGAATGTACCCGGTGTTTGAGGGTATCCCCGTGGTGATGACTACGATCGCCTGGACAGGTTGCTTTACTGCATTTCTAGGCGCTAGTATCGCTATCACCCAAAACGACATCAAAAAAGGACTCGCCTACTCCACCATTTCCCAACTAGGCTATATGGTCATGGCAATGGGTGTCGGTGCTTATAGCGCCGGACTGTTCCACCTAATGACCCACGCCTACTTTAAGGCAATGTTGTTCCTGTGTTCCGGTTCGGTTATTCATGGTATGGAAGCCGTAGTCGGGCACGACCCGGTTCTAGCCCAGGATATGCGACTAATGGGGGGACTGCGGAAATATATGCCCATCACTAGCACCTGCTTTTTGATTGGGACTCTGGCTATTTGCGGCATTCCCCCCTTTGCTGGCTTCTGGTCAAAAGATGAGATTCTCAGCAGTGCCTTTGCTTCTAATCCTGCCTTGTGGGTGGTAGGCTGGCTAACGGCTGGTATTACGGCATTTTATATGTTCCGTATGTATTTCAGTACCTTTGAAGGTCAATTTCGGGGTAATGATACAACCATACAGCAACAGCTAACGGCGGAGGCTAACGGCCCTAATTATGCCTTTGGTCCGGGTGCGATGAACCCAGAGGAACTACATAGCGATGATCATGGTCATGGTCATAATCACGGTCATGGTCATAGTGATAGCCCCCATGAGTCTCCCTGGACTATGACTATAGCTTTGATGGCTTTGGCTGTTCCCTCTGTGTTTATTGGGTTATTAGGAACTCCCTTTAATAACTATTTCGAGATGTTTATTCATGCTCCTGGGGAGTCAATAGCCGAGGTTATGGAACATTTGGCTGAGTTTGAACTCGGCGAATTTGTGATTATGGCGGGGAGTTCCGTTGGCATTGCTTTGATTGGTATTACTTTGGCATCCTTGATGTACTTGAAACATCAAATAGCTCCAAATGCGATCGCTAAAAAAATCCAACCTCTTTACCAATTCTCCCTAAACAAATGGTATCTCGACGATATTAATGACCTCCTTTTTGTCAAAGGAAGTCGCCGCCTCGCCCGTCAAATTCTCGAAGTTGACTATCGAGTTGTTGATGGTGCTGTTAACTTAACAGGTTTAGTCGCTTTAGTCACCGGAGAAGGTCTCAAATACTTAGAGAATGGTCGCGCTCAATTTTACGCCCTAATTGTATTTGTAGCAGTCCTCGGCTTTGTCGTATTTTCCGGCATTGGCTAACTGCAATTACCCCCGTGTTTCCGTAATTTGGGGAAGTGGAAAATCTCCGGTTTAACTAACCATTAGATTCACAACACTTTCCCAATCTTGTAGTGAATGATTGGCGCTTGTGTCCTAAGCGTGAAAGGACAACTAAAACATGACAATGGCTAATTTTCCTTGGCTGACGATTACAATTCTGTTTCCCATTGTGGCATCACTTTTTCTACCGTTTATCCCTGATAAAGAAGGGAAAACGGTGCGCTGGTATGCCCTAATCGTGGGATTGATTGACTTTTCAATTATTGTTTATGCCTTCTGTACTGGCTATGACTTGAATACCCCCGGTTTACAGTTGGTAGAACGTTATGACTGGCTGCCCGAAATCGGTTTGAGTTGGTCTGTGGGGGCTGATGGCTTATCTATGCCCCTAATTATCCTCACCGGATTTATCACCACCCTAGCGATTTTAGCCGCTTGGCCAGTGACTTTTAAGCCCAAACTTTTCTACTTCCTAATGTTGGCGATGTATGGCGGTCAGATTGCCGTTTTCGCTGTCCAGGATATGTTGTTATTCTTCCTGGTTTGGGAGTTGGAATTAGTTCCGGTTTACCTAATTCTTTCAATTTGGGGCGGTAAAAAGCGCCTGTATGCGGCTACTAAGTTTATTTTGTATACCGCAGGCGGTTCCCTGTTTATTTTGGTGGCAGCCCTGACTATGGCTTTCTATGGCGATGCTGTTACCTTTGATATGCAGGCGATCGCCATTAAGGACTTCCCCATTAAACTACAATTACTCCTGTATGGTGGCTTTCTGATTGCATACGGGGTCAAATTACCCATTTTTCCCCTTCACACCTGGCTACCTGATGCCCACGGAGAAGCTACCGCCCCCGCCCATATGTTACTAGCGGGTATCCTCCTAAAAATGGGCGGTTATGCCTTGCTACGCATGAATGTGGGAATGCTACCCGATGCCCATGCCACCTTCGCCCCCATTTTAGTGATTTTAGGCGTAGTTAACATCGTCTATGCCGCCTTCACTTCTTTCGCCCAACGCAACCTCAAGCGCAAAATTGCCTATTCCTCAATTTCTCACATGGGGTTTGTGTTAATTGGTATGGGCTCATTCACAGAAATAGGCCTCAGTGGTGCCATGTTGCAGATGATTTCCCATGGCTTAATTGGGGCTAGTTTATTCTTCCTGGTCGGCTGTACTTATGACCGCACCCATACCCTCATGTTAGATGAAATGGGGGGGGTTGGTTTAAAGATGAAGAAAGTTTTTGCCATGTGGACTACTTGTTCAATGGCATCTCTAGCCCTACCTGGAATGAGTGGATTTGTGGCTGAATTAATGGTGTTTATTGGTATTGCTACCAGTGACGCTTACAATGCCACCTTTAAAGTCTTAGTCGTCTTCCTCGCCGCCGTAGGTGTAATTATTACCCCAATTTATCTGCTGTCCATGCTGCGGGAAATTCTCTATGGCCCTGAAAATCAGGAACTCACCTCCCACGAAAAACTCGTAGATGCAGAACCCCGCGAGGTCTTCGTTATCGCCTGTTTATTAGTGCCGATAATTGGCATTGGGTTATATCCCAAAGTGGTAACACAAATGTATGATTCAACCACAACTCAACTCACCGCTTTAATGCGGCAGTCTGTCCCCACTTTGGTTAACAATAATCCCATTGCTACCAATACTCAAGAATTGGTTTCTCTAAATGCTCCCATTATCGGTAAGTCCCTGTCTGAGAATTAACCAATTTAACCAATTCAATACCTAATTAATCATTCCCCCCCCAACTGCTGGGGGGATTTTTTGATTTTACCTATTCTCGTCGGCTGCTGACCCACCAGGTCAATCACAATAATGAACCCGCCTTCACTAGCCAATGATTGACACAAGGGTTGCTTAGTATGTGGGGGGGTAAATTCACAAAAGACTTATGGCCGCTGGTCTGGTGAAAACCATATATGATATAATTGTATATAGTCTTGTCTTGTTGATACCAGGAAAGCTCATGAATCCATTTTCCCATCAGAACCCTAATTCTCATAAAAATCATCAATCCCCCAATGGATTAAGCAATATCCATCATCCCTCGGAATCAGAAATCGAAGACCTGCAATTTAATGAATATGATCCGCGAGTGGTTAAAAATCTCAAAAATTCCTTTCTGTTTCTAGTAGTTATTGGCTTAGTTTTAGGGTTGTTTATTGCGGCGGGGGTTGTCTATATCATGAATCGATTGGATATTAATGCTCAACCTAGTAATAACTCTAGCATCCCACCATTTGAAGAATTGTTATGAATTTTCTTTTCTGATTAATTATTCCGTATTATACCGCTGTTCGGCGATTTCTTTGACTTTTTTAGAAAATTGCGGATAGTTTTCTAAAACACTGTCAAAATCTTCTTTTAACAGCACAAAAAGCTCACAATAGCTGAGGGTTTTAACCGAAGCTGTGCGACGGGTAGAATAAAGTAGAGCAATTTCGCCAAAAAATGACCCGGCTGACATGATTCTATATACTTTTCCAGTTTTCTCGGAAAAGGCTTGCACTTCTCCCCGTTGGATAAAATACATTTCATGTCCTAACTGTTCCTCCCTAATTATATAGTCATTAGGTGGCAATATTCTCGGCTTTAGTTTAACCACTAAGGCTTCAATACAAGCCGGATCAGCATCTTTAAATAGGGGGACTTTTTCCAATAATTCCTGATACAAATACAGATAAATTTTGGTTTTTAAAGAATTGGGGATTTCATCAAGAAAATCCCGGTCAAATGATGTGTCTCGGTTGCATTCCCACAGATATTGATAGTAGTCCCTAACCTGCGCCTGTAAAAAAGCGGGAATTTGGCGATCGCGCATATAAGACTGAACTTGATCAAGTTGTTCTCTAAACCTAGCCTGACTAGCATCTAAACTACTGACCACAGAAGCCACATTACCAATAATAAACGCATACATAGACACCCCCAAAATCATTACAACTAAAGTAAATGCAATCTCTAAGTTACTGGTGGGGGTAATATCGCCATAACCGACAGTTGTTAAAGTAGTAATTGACCAATATAGAGATTTCATATATTGGGTAGCTATGGGGGCTGTATCTAAGTTAGAATTAATTAACCAAGAGTCTCCGTAAGCAATCATTGACTTACCAATCCAAAACCAGATACAGGCGACCCAATGATCAATCAGAAATATAATCAGCACTAACTCAGTCATACGCACTAGGGCTGGATTAATTTTAACATTAGTCTCCCATCGCCGAAAAATTCTAAAAAATTGCGACAGTCTCAACAGCCTCGGTATTCTGAGGATAGCCAATATCAATACTGATAATTGAGGAAAAAATAGCCTAGCCATTAAATCCAGGGGGAGACTAGCGGCTAGGTTCATTTTCAAATATGTAGCCCGGTAATTTTGAGCGATTTTTTGCAGGTCTGTAATACATTCTCCTTGGTCAATATATGCCATCCTAAATCTTAGGAAAATATCCATGATGAAAATTAAGTCTGCGGCTAAATCTATCCCTAACCATAAATGGGAAGTAGTGGTATCAAAAGCTATGCGAAATGGGATAACAACAAAATTGTATAGTATCACCAAAACTAATAAACATTCCCATAAAAAAACTTCTTTTGATTCTGGGTCAAAGATTTGCATTTATATCATCTCTCCTGATTGACTGTATCCGCGATTACCAAACATGGGATAATTTTAGAAATTTTCAGCTATGATTAGATCTAACCATGGCATAAATATGGTATCTGAGATAGACTGGGGAAGAAACTTGTGTTTTCAAAATTTCCGGTAATTTTAGCTAGATAGTTGTTACAATAACTGATCATCATAGTACTAGCCAATTAATCATGATTCAGACCACGATCGCACCATTTCACGAAACAATTAAATCCCCTTTAACCAAAAACTCGATTAGGGTTTTACAGATTAATCTAGGAAAACGCTGTAACCTCGCCTGTACTCATTGTCATGTAGAAGCTGGTCCGCGACGCACCGAAGAATTAACCCCAGAAATTTGTGAACAATTAATTGAGTTAATTCGGCGTTTTCCACAAATTGAAACGGTAGATTTAACTGGTGGTGCGCCCGAAATAAATTATGGTTTTAAGCCATTATTAGAAGTGGCGAAATCCCTCAATAAACAAGTAATTGTCCGTTCCAACTTAACTATTTATTTGGTTAAGGGATTTGAGGATATCCCCGCCTACTGTAGCCACCACCAAGTCAGGATTATAGCATCTTTACCCTGCTATTTGCAAGATAATGTCGATCGCATGAGAGGTTCAGGGGTATATCAAGACTCGATCGCCGCCATTCAAAAACTCAACCAGCTAGGATATGGTCACGCGCCGGATCTGATTTTAGATCTAGTCTATAACCCAGCTTTACCCACCTCAGACAGCTTTTCCCTCCCCCCCCAACAGGAAAACCTACAACAAGCCTATAAGGTCTATCTGCGAGAGAAATTCGATATTGAGTTTAATCAACTTCTCACCATTACCAACCTTCCCATAGGTCGCACTAAGTTATTTTTACAGCGTCAAAAACTCCACGATAAATACTTAGATTTTTTGGCGGATAACTATAATCCTGATACCGTGGAAAATCTCATGTGTCGGAATGAATTATCAATTGATTATCTGGGAAATGTCTACGACTGTGATTTTAACCAGATGGAAAATCGACCCGCCAGAACCCCTGATGGTCAAAATATCACAGTTCAAACACTTCTGGAAGCTGACAGTTTAGATATCATTCAAACCGTCCACACTGAAGCCTATTGCTATGGTTGTACTGCGGGCTGCGGTTCTAGTTGTGGAGGTGCTTTAACATAATGATTTGGGGGCTAGTTTAGGCTCATACCCTTGACTATCGCCTACCATAAAGCCGGGAATATGTCAAGTAAAATCAATGATAATTCCTGGCTAATTAGCGGATAAGTTATAAGGTGAGTTTGGCAAAAATGTTGGCAATTCAAGATATATTAAGAAATGCGATCGAGTGGATAGACAGCTTAGGCGGCTGGGGGGCGGGAGTATTTATGCTCCTGTATATTGTGGCAACTGTTGCCTTTTTACCGGGTTCGATATTAACCCTAGGTGCGGGGTTTGTCTTCGGGGTAATTTGGGGTTCTGTTTATGTATCGATCGCCTCAACTTTGGGGGCAATTTGTGCTTTTTTAATCGGGCGATATTTAGCTAGGGGTTGGGTATCGGCAAAAATCGCAGGTCAAGCCCAATTCCAAGCGATCGATAATGCAGTAGGGAAGGAAGGCTGGAAAATCGTAGGACTCCTGCGCCTGTCGCCCATCTTTCCGTTTAACCTGCTAAATTATAGTTTGGGCTTAACCAAAGTTTCCCTAAAAGATTATTTTCTGGCTTCCTGGATAGGTATGATGCCAGGAACAGTCATGTATGTGTATATTGGATCTATTGCGGGTAGTTTAGCCACCCTGGGAACTGAGCGATCGCGCACAACAGGGGAGTGGATACTCTATGGCGTGGGACTTGTAGCCACCGTAGCCGTCACGGTCTATGTCACCCAAATCGCCCGCCGTGCGTTAAATGAGAAAATCGCCGGTCCTGAACGATCCTAAAACCTTCCCAATCGAGAAAAATTAGTTATAATGGTGGCAGCTTTGCCCAAAATCAGGTCGCAGTCATGCCACGTCAGGATACAATTTTTGAGCGCTATTTAGCGCCCATGTTCAAATTATTGGTAGACCGAGAAGCGATCGATAACTTGGACAAAAGTATCGATTGGGAATCAGTGTGCGATCGCCTTACTGACCCCAACCTCGTCTATCCCCAATATTACCAAACCCAAGACTTTCACGGTATCGAGGGAGGATACCTGAATAAAAGCGCCGCCCTCACCTACGACCCCATTACCCAATACGCCATTCCCCCCAATGAAACCTGGGTCCGCCAAGAAGCTATTGATACCATTACCGTTAAACCTAGACGCATATTAGACCTAGGGTGCGGCACAGGTTCAACTACCCTACTATTAAAACAAACCTTTCCTAATGCCGAAGTGATCGGCTTAGACTTATCTCCCTATATGTTGGCGGTGGCGGAAACTAAAGCCAAACAAGCCGGCTTAGATATCAAATTCTATCATGGTTTAGCAGAAGAAAGCGATCGCTTTGAATCTCAATCTTTTGACTTAGTTTCCGCTTCCCTGCTTTTCCATGAAACCCCCCCAGAAATAGCCATAGCCATAGCGCGGGAGGCTTTCCGACTTCTGAAAGCCGGGGGAGAAGTAATGATTCTTGACGGTCATCAGAAAATCTTACGCCAAAACCCCTGGCTAACCGAAATTTTTGAGGAACCCTATCTCAAAGATTATGCCACCGGAAGCGTTGATGCAACTCTTGGGGCGGCGGGTTTTGCGAAAGTGCGATCGGAGGATATATGGTGGATAAATCAAGTTACCGTAGGTCTCAAACCGATTATTAACCATTCCCCCAACATCAATTCACAATGGGAACAACAGCCCAATCATAACCCATTTCCTGCCCCAGCCTAAGATAATTAATACTTTGGTAGGGGCGGGTTCTGCTGTCAATCTCAATTCCCACAGATAAAACTGGTAAACCCGCCCCCAACCCACCCCATATCCATCAATAATTGGTTATCATGTAGGGGCGGGTTCTGCTGTCAATCTCAATTCCCACAGATAATTATTAATTAATAATTATTAATTAATAATTTCCATAGATAACATTTGTCCATTATCCATTAACTGGGTATGAGTTTAAAGGCTGTTATTTTTGATTTTAATGGTGTAATTATCAATGATGAATCGATTCATGAACAGTTAATCGAGGAATTATTGGTCGCTGAAAATCTGCGGGTGAAACCAGATAAAATTCGTGAAGTTTGCTTAGGAAGAAGCGATCGCGCCTGTTTACAGGATTTACTCTCATTATACGGCAGAGTCGTAACTTCTGAGGAGCTAGAAAACCTGATCGCGCGGAAAGCACAAGCCTATCAACAGCGGTTAAATGCTATGTCAGACCTACCTCTATATGATGGGTTGCGGGAACTAATTACACGCATTCAGACGGCGAATTTGAAAATCGCCCTAGTTACCGGCGCTATTAGAGAGGAAGTTGAGTTAGTTTTGACTCGCGCGGGGTTGATTGATTATTTTTCCATCATTGTCGCTGGGGATGATATTACCACCAGCAAGCCGGAACCTGATGGCTATTTATTGGCGCTACAAAGGCTAAATTCTGCTGATGAGACCTTGAATTTGCAGCCGGAAGAGTGTTTAGCTATTGAGGATACTTTTGCTGGTATTGAGGCGGCGAAACGCGCGGGTATTCCTGTCGTGGGGGTAGCCCATACTTATCCTTTCCATATGCTACAGCGTCGCGCTGATTGGTGTGTGGACTATCTCCAGGACTTGGAGTTAGAGAGGATTTTGGGAATCTCTGGAGAAGTTGCACTATCGGAACCCGATTGATGTTATAATGGGCGGTTGTGTCCTATCTCTCTCTATACTTGGGGAATTAGCTCAGTTGGTAGAGTGCTGCGATCGCACCGCAGAGGTCAGGGGTTCGACCCCCCTATTCTCCATATCGCTTAAAAGCCTATTCTGGCTACGATAACCGGGAAACACTCAACCCGATAGTCGTACCGTTACACTCAAAATGCACTCCATTCAGTCTTAGCACACGGGACAATTAGTGCATATCCCTTAGCAATAAA
>NZ_JBIMLI010000084.1:0-21820 GCF_051859755.1 Limnospira sp. | reverse complement strand
GACAAGGTGTAGCTAACAATTAGGTCTAAGGCTACCAAGGTAAACAGTGCTTTGGGATCATCTTTCTAAAAGCTTTGCGGGATACCGCCTCCATTACCTTAACAGGTAATGGTGCTATCGTTGCATTATCCGGAACCGGAAAAATGTCGCGTAAATGTATCATATGATATTAGGACTATATACGAATGCCTTATACAACCGAAGAAGATGGACTCATCAATAACTTTGCTGTAGAACCAAAAGTTTATACAGCCGAACCTCCCAATAAAACTCAGAAGCGTAACTACATAATTTGGGGAGTGCTTGCTGTGGTTTTGGTGGGTGGTGTGTTAGCTATTGCGGTAGCTGCATCTTAAAATCAGTCCAGAAATTCCTGTAGTGATGGTGCTGGCTTGAATGAAATAGTATCAAGTCAGTATCAATGTTATCTGTTCTGCATGGAATGACCGCAACTAATACAACCTTCTCTAGTAGTTACGCCACAAATAAGCAGCTTTATACTCAGTTGAAGCGCGCTTTAAGATTAGGTTTGGGACAACAGGTTTTTATTGCAGTATGTGATCACCTGAGTCTGTTGCATCAAATGGCGAGTAGTTTGGAAACGGAACTAGGTTCTGAGGATATTCTGAGTACAGTTGGCGCGCGGTCTGGTAATGAACATATCACAACCCCAAACCAGGTTAGTTCTAAGTTGGTGACGCTGCATTTGGAATTGACTGACCCAAACCCTATTGCTCAAATGTGCCGCTGGAAAAGTCAAAATGCTGACTCTCCCCTAGCTTTCCAGATTTTAGGGGTTGAACAGTTGACTAGACAACCTGCTGCAATTCAATGGTCATTTTTGAACTATTTGCGGGAAGCTGAATCTAAGTTAATTGAATTTGAGTTAAGTGTGCTGCTGTGGATATCATCACCTTGGCTGTGTTGTATTCAACAGTCAGCCCCGGAATTTTGGCGCTTGCATAGGGGTATATTTAAATTTGTGGGCGACCCTACTCCGGTATATGCTCCACCTTTATCAGGGCAAAATTCGCCGGGGATACATAAATCCTCAAGGGTGATCTCGTCTGTAGATGAACCACTAGGTCAAACCATCGAGCCACATTTGCTAATAGATGGTTCACCATCGACGGTGGTATATTCACAGGAATATCTACAGACCTGTTTAAAACGGGCTTATATGTATCGCGATCGCATATCTAAGGGTCCCCCCACGGTGCCACTACTTCAAGATGCCATAGAAGCCTATAACCAGGTGTTGGAGCAATTAAATGAGTGGGAAATGCTGTTAGAGTCAAATAGTGCTTTACGGAAAGATTTAGATCCGGTTAATATCTATAACGATCTTGGTACTTTCCACTGGATGCTGTTTCAGCAGACCCGAAAATCTATCAATCAGGGTAGCCAGGCGTTGGTTAATCTGGAGATCAGTATCATCTGTTATCAAACGGGGTTAATGAAAGTTGACCCCACATCGAGAGGCTATATTTATGTTAGACTGCTGAAGAACCTGGGTGCAGCTTATACAGATTTAGGGACAATTAGAGAGCCATTAGAGAATTTACAACAGTCGATTACTGTTTATGAAGAGGCTATCAACTATCTTAAATCTGTTAGGGACCAGGGCGGTCTAGGTGGGGGCAGGTTCTGTAATCAGCCTCTATCTCCAGCAGATTCTTTAGAACCCGCCCGCATAGCGCTAGATTATCGGGCAATCCAAAATAATTTAGGAACGGCTTACTGGACACGCGCCCAACATATTGAACCAGTTGTTAATTTAAAGGCGGCGATCGCAGCTTATCGGGAGGCGTTGCGGGGCTATTCCGAGAATAAGGAGCCTCAGCACTATGCTATGATTCAGGCTAACCTGGGAACAGCTTACTGGAATCTGGCACAGCATCAGCCTTCAAAAAGGTGGCTGCAAAAGGCGATTTATAGCTACCGAGAAGCATTAAAATATCGCACATCCAAAGCCGCCCCCCTTGCCTGTGCAACTACTCAAAACAACCTGGGGACAGCCTGTTGGCATTTAGCAATGTATCAGGAAGAACCAGCAGACCGCAGTAAATTATTGAATGAGGCGATCGCAGCTTATGAAAAAACCTTAGCCCTAGCCCAACAACTCAGTCCCACGCAGTTGACATTCGATACCTTGGCAACTCACAATAACTTAGGACTTGCTCATTATCGTTTGGCAACAGATAAAGCACTCTGTCTGAGTGGAGAACAAAGGGTTTCTCACCTAGAGAAAGCACTGGACCATCACCTGATGGCAGGTTGTGAAGAACAACCATGTTCTCAGGAAGGAAGTGCCAACGCCCTAGAGTCAGAACGTCATCGTTTGGCGTTCAATCATCTAGTCCGAACCTTACGCGCTTTGTACCAGGAATCTGGTTGGCAAGGTCAAAACCAAGCCCTATCTAAGATTCCCGGTCATCTCCTCCCGGAAATATGGCGTTGCTTATCTTGAAACCAATAAAAAAATCAAGACTCCCCCTATATTGGCAAGGCTAGGCTTGTATTTTTGCCCCATGCTCACGATCTTCTTGTGGTTATGGCCTCTCAAAAGATTCTTGTCGTTGATGACGACCCGGCAATCCGCAATTTAATTTCTCGGTATCTGACTCAACAAAACTATGAGGTTGAGTCGGCAAAAGATGGTGAGACGGCGCTGCAATTGTTTGACGAATTTAATCCCGATCTGGTGATTCTCGACGTTAACCTACCTGATACCACTGGTTTTGCCCTGTGCCAAGAAATGCAGGACCGGACGCGAGTATTTGTTTTGCTTCTCACCAGTTTGACTGGAGAGGCTGATAAGATTAAGGGTTTCGAGCTGGGGGCTGATGACTATATTACTAAGCCCTTTGGTTTGGCGGAACTAGGCGCTCGTGTGCGCGCCATTTTGAAGCGACAGCGTTCTGTAGAGGATACGGAAATGCGGAGCTTGACCTATGGGGATCTGGTGATAGATCCGGTCCGCCGTGAGGTCTATATTAGCGATCGCCAAATCTCCCTCAGCGCCCTAGAGTTTGATCTACTGTACTGTTTAGCCAAAAAGCCTGGTAGGGCTTGGCGACGTTCAGAACTGCTACAGGAGGTCTGGGATTATGAATATGAGGGTGAACAGCGGGTGGTTGATGTTCATATTGGTCAAATTCGTAAAAAGATTGAGCCGGACACAGATAAACCTGTGTTGATTAAAACCATTCGCGGGGTGGGATATATGTTCGATCGCCGTGGTCATGAGGAACCCAGGGACTAAACTTACACATTTTAAGGGTTGGGGGTTGACAGGCGACTGGGAATAATGGTAATATTTTGACATCTTAATTAAAATTAAGACTTTGACTATATGAATAATTTTGCACATATTCCCATTATTTAAAATTGTACCAGAAGCGCCACCAAAAAGCAAGGAACCTCCCCCAGAAAAAATTTTTCGCAACAATTCTTAACATTTCGTTACAAAAGTTAACATAAACTAGAGGGAGGGCCAAGACTCCCTACTGGTGATTAGTTGGCTGTTTGGCAGTCATGAAGGTGGGACTGAATTTTAGATGCCCATTGCTGGCCGCGCCTCACACAGTCTCCGACGGAAACCCCATCAATATAGTTACTACACAGATAAAGTCCGGGAAGCGATCGCAATCCAGCATCGATGCAATTTAGGCGGTTCTGATGACCGAGAGTATATTGTGGGATAGCGCGCCGCCAAAGATGAACAGCTAAGACCTTGGGGGGGACATCTTCAGCCAGCAGAATTTGGCGTAGGTCTTGATGAACGGCGGCGACAATTTGATCATCATCCATTTCGCCAATTTCCGGGTCTGTTGCACCCCCAATATAATTGCTGAGGACTTGCCAAGATTCTGGGGCGCGACCGGGAAATAAACTTGAGGTCCAAATAGTGCCAAGGGTACGGATTCCTTGATGGCGGGGAATTAAATTACCAAAGCCTTTGAGTTGTTGTTTTAAGGCTGATTTGGGATAGGCGAGGACTACACAAGCGACGGGGGGATAGGGAATTTGGCTTAATGCGGTAGCGATGGGAGAGTGTAGGGGTTGCAACAGGCGAGCGCTAACATGGGCGGGGGTCATTAAGGCAAGGGTTCGGGCTTCTACTTGCTGAGGACCGTCTGGGGTGGAAAATTCAGCAATATAGGTTTGATGATCGGTGGGATAAAAACGGTCGATAGTCCAATTTAACTTAACTCGATCGCCTAATTTGCTGGCTAAGGTTTCTGGTAGAGTTTGCAGACCATAACGGAAGGACCCTAATTCACCGGGGCGAGTTTTGGGAATGTTGGGGTCGGGGGTAGAGACGGGGGCTTTTTTATTCAGACGCGATCGCACAAATCCAGGTAGTAGCCCCCCCCCAGCCTCCTCAGCGGCTACTATGCGACTAAAAGCGGAACGGACTGCTAACTGTTGAGGGTCGCCAGCATAAACCCCTGAAACGAAGGGCTGGACGAGACGTTCTAGGACTTCTGAACCTAAATGGCGATCGAAAAACTGGGTGATAGTTTCTTCTCCTCCCTGTTGAGAGAGGTGAGCGCCTACTGGGGGTGGCACAAATCCTATGGCTCCTAATGCGGCGCGGAGTTTACCTCTGGCGCTGATGAGTTCGGAGGAGAGTAGGGCGGGGGGGTTCATGGGTACTGGATGTAACATTAGGTTCCAGTACACATAACGGGGTAGTTTGCGATCGGCAAAAATCAATTCTTCTTTGAGCCCTAAATCTACGGCTAGTCCGAGTAATTCAGGGGTGGGGGCAAAACTGTTAGGGCCTTCTTCCCATAAAAAATCATCAGCCCGTCCGGTTGTAATATTTCCCCCGACTCGGTTCTGGCTTTCTGTAACCAAAACCTTTAGAGGTTCGCGCACACTTTTTTCACGGTTAAGACTATAGGCTAAACTCAGCCCACTAATACCAGCACCAACAATAAGGCTATCAACTAGGTTTGTCATTGTGGAAATTACAAAGCAGATTAGAGTGATTGTACTGTTGATTGCTGTCGAGTCTCAAGTCTCAAGTGGAGTCTCAGGTTGGGAAGGTGTCCCGCATCAGAAGATTTATCGTATCTATGGAAATTATCAGCATGCGGGGCACCCTACTCTGTTATTCTCACGCTTCACCTATGTATTGGACTGAAACAGAGTTTCTAGGTATACTCTGGCGGCTACTCTACAGCTATCGAGGGCTTCTGGTGTGTTGTTTTTGCCATTTTGTAACAAAAACAGGGACAGGGCGGCGGAAAACACGCGATCGTGATCCCAGTCGGGGTGAGTTTCCAGGTAGCCCTGAAGGGACTCGTGCAGTGTTTCGGGAATTTCGGTCAGAATACTAACACTTGTGTTCATATAAACCTCACAGGAGTTGAGATGGAGCCATTTTTTAGGCGGCTAGGCCAAACGACTGAGCCAATTCTGCTTGAAGGGAAAAGGGTATCTTATTTATTGTGTGCTATGGGGGGGGAGGGTTGTCAATGTTGCTAAATGTTACAACCTCGGTCTGGGTGATGGGGACTTGACGACATAATCAGGGTTTCAAGCCATTTTTTTTACATAACTTTACAACAATCTGGGTAGTTAAGGCTGTCGATACTAGGCTTGCCAAAATCCCCAATTAAACGCCAGACTATCATTCTGGGAGTGGTTGGCTGTGGAAAAATCTGATAAATCTGTGGAAAAACTCGCCTTACCCTGTGGAAAGTTTGTGGAATCTCTGGGGAAAATTTGGTGAAAAGATAAGAATGTTGAAGGGACAAAATTGGGGCGATCTGTGGACAATGGATAATGAAAGTCAAAATATTGCCAAGAGGGATTCTCAAATACTAAAAGGCTGACAGGGAAAACCAGGGGTGATTAGATTAACTTTGGGAAGGCTAGTGAAATAAACTTGAGGGATATCTGCTTCTGGGTAGTCCCCAAAATTCTGAAAGTATGCTTGGCGACAATACTGATTAATTTAGAACGCATAAATACATTTTAATCCAGTTGGTTATAGCCCGATTATAAATCCTCCAATACCATGGAAGATATCGGCATAAGTCAAACCTTTGACAACTCCCCAGCCTAAAGCGATAAGTTGAAAACATTTGACTTACCAAAATTTCCCAAATTCAAGGCGATCGCTGGTAAAAATCAAAAAATATGATACCATGAAGAATAAACATTTGTATTATCAAAACTTGAGGCTTTGATTCAAGCAGAAACGCTGGAACTACTGGAATGGCATCGGCTGTGTAAACATCTGGCAACCTTTACAGCCACTAAGTTGGGTGCTTTCGCGGCCCGTCAGTTGGCTATTCCAGAGACGAAAGAAGAAACCGATCGCCTGTTAGCACAAACGAAAGAGGCTTATCAACTGGAACTGAAGCTGGTTCAGGGTTTGTCTCTTGATGGTATTCAGGATATTGGGGCTTCTCTGGAAAGGGCCGATCGCCAAGGTATTTTATTTGGTGAGGAGTTATTAGCGATCGCCACTACGTTAGCGGGGGCGAGACAACTGCGCCGGGTAATTGATGACCAGGAAGATGTACCGGTATTAACTAGCTTAGTGGAAGAACTACGCACCTATCCGGAACTAGAACAGGAAATTCATCGGTGTATTGATGAACGGGGAGAGGTAACCGATCGCGCCAGTGTGAAAATGGGGGAAATTCGCGCCCGGCTGCAATCAACCCGCGATCGCATTTATCAAGTTCTACAAGGCATCCTGCAACGGAAAGCCCAAGCAGTGCAACAACAAATCATCACCCAACGAGAGGGTAGGTTTGTGATTCCAGTGAAAGCTCCCCAAAAAGATGCGATTCCGGGTATCGTCCATGATGCTTCGACTACAGGGGCGACAGTCTATGTGGAACCTCACTCTATTGTAGTACTAAACAACCAACTGCGACAAATTCAGCGGGCTGAACAAACGGAAGCGGAAGCGATCCGCCGTAGTCTCACGGAACAGGTGGCGGCGGTAGTACCGGATCTGGAAAAACTTTTAGCGATCGTGACAACTATCGATCTAGCCCTGGCTAAAGCCCGTTATAGCTACTGGCTACAAGCGAACCCACCTAGGTTTATTGACCCTGGGGATACGTCAGAAACTATCAATCTGCGACAACTGCGCCATCCCCTCCTAATATGGCAACAAGAGTATGAACAGGGACCGGAGGTGGTTCCGATTGATATCACGATTAACCCTCAGATCCGGGTGGTAGCAATTACCGGACCGAATACAGGGGGTAAAACTGTGACGCTAAAAACTATTGGTTTGGCGGCGATCATGGCTAAGGTGGGGCTATTTATTCCGGCGCGGGAACCTGTGGAAATGCCTTGGTTTGGACAGGTGTTAGCAGACATTGGGGATGAACAGTCTATTGAGCAGAGTTTGTCTACGTTCTCTGGTCATATTCGCCGCATTACTCGCATTCTACAGGCTATTGGGGAACCGATGAGGGTAACGGAGGCGGGGGAGTCCGATCGCATCTGTCCATCTCTAGTATTGTTAGATGAAATAGGGGCGGGGACTGACCCGACGGAGGGGACGGCTTTGGCGATCGCCCTATTGCAAAAGTTCGCGGACCTCACCCGTCTTACGGTGGCGACTACCCACTTTGGCGACCTGAAAGCGTTAAAATACAAAGACACTCGGTTTGAAAATGCTTCGGTGGAGTTTGATGATGCTTCCCTGCAACCTACCTATCGCCTATTGTGGGGGATTCCTGGGCGTTCTAATGCTCTGAAAATTGCGGAACGGTTGGGGTTAGATCATGATATAGTGAAACTGGCGGGGTCCTATGTTGGTGGCGGTGATGAGGATGTTAACCAGGTGATCGAGGGGTTGGAAGCACAGCGACGACAGCAGGAAACTAAGGCGATCGCTGCTAGTCAACTACTCCAAGAGACTGAACGCCTACACGGAGAATTGGCGGAAAGGGCTATATCTCTTCAGGAAAGAGAAAGGCAGCTTAAACAAGCCCAGGAACAGGAAATTAAGGAAACTTTACTACAGGCTAAGGCGGAAATAGCTAAGGTGATCCGTCGCCTACAACAGGGGAAAGCTACGGCGGCTGACGCACAAAAGGCTACGGCTAGGTTAGATGCGATCGCTGAAAATTATCTACCATCTCGGCAGGCTACACCAGTGCGATCGCCTAATTTTATGCCGAAAGTAGGCGATCGGATTCGTATTCCTCGCATTGGTCAAACAGCAGAGATACTCAGCGGACCTGATGATAATAATCAACTAACAGTCCGGTTTGGGATTATGAAAATGACTGTAGGATTAGGGGAAATTGAGTCCTTAGATGGTCAAAAGGTAGAACTTCCTAAAACTTCCCCAACTCCCAAGGCTGACAAGACTCCTAAACCCATTACGAATAAACCGGAACCCTCCCAACTTCCGAGGGTTCGCACGGATAAAAATACGCTAGATTTGAGGGGGAAAAGGGTATCAGAAGCGGAAACAGAAATCGATCGCACTTTGGGGCAAATTCTCGACTTTGGGGCGCTGTGGATTATTCACGGTAAGGGAACCGGACAACTGCGGCGAGGGGTTCACGAGTTACTCAAAGAACATCCCCAAGTTGAAAGGTTTGAACTGGCATCAAATCCAGATGGTGGGGCGGGGGTGACTATTGCTTATTTGAAGTAATAATTAATAATTAATAATTAATAATTAATAATTAATAATTAATAATTGTCGGGAAACCACCCTTTCGGCTGAGAAACCCGGTTTCTTTGAGAAACCGGGTTTCTTGAAATATGTGGGAGAAACCTGGCTATAATTAATAGTTGTAGGGGCTGGTTATGCTGTCAATTATCAATTCTCGACGAGGATATTCATAAACCCGCCCCACCATTTACCCGCCCTACCCCACCTGAAACGGGGAATTTTAACTATATATTAACTCTATGTCCGATCGCATTCCTTCCCATTGGCATTCACCTAAAACGCCGGAATTAACAGCCACACAACTAGACCGTATGGCTGTGGAATTGCGTCTAGTTATATTAGCTTTAGAGTCTTTGGCTGAAGTGACACCAGAGACTTTAAGAAAGGCGGCACAAACCCTGAGTTTAGATGTGGAATATATCCAAAAATGGCAATCCCAAAAATTGACGGTAGAAGGGGGGCGATCGCTAGTTTTAGTTATCTCCTATCTAGCTAGACAAAATCAAGCCCTGCTGCGTCGCGCCATTGCTTTGATTGAACAATTAGAAGCACAAAATCAGGATATCCGAGAGATTTCTTTGATGCGGGACTACCTGGATAAATTCATCCAAGGCTATGATCAGCAGTTTCCGGTTAACCGACCCATTCCGGAAGAAGATATCATCCCCTTCGCGAAAAAACTGCTAATTGATTTACTATTTTATAGCAGTCCTGATGGTTTCGGGAGGTTTTGGTCAACCCTGCTAATGCGATCGCAAGCTAGACAACGCGGTTATAATATTAATAGAAGCCAGCCCTAAAATCCCGGAGATTATGTTAGTAACCCGACAATATACCCCCCCTACCTGTACACTAGAGGTTAGCGCCAATACTTCTTTTTTCAGTCGCTGGAAACATGAGAGTTGGGATAACTTTCGGTTCAAACTTTCCTTTGATGACCCCCGTCTTTCTGAATATAAATATATCGCAATAGAAGGCGATCGCCATAACTTAACCAACCTCTATGAAAGCATCAACAGGTATATTAACGACTTTCTGACCGCTTCCCCCTTGTCGGAAATTGACCCCATTTCCGAAGAGTCTCCCGACGCGGAAAATTCCTTAACCACCTGTTCAGACTTCCAGATAAAGCCTGATGGTTTATTGTACCATGATTTATTTTTGGGAAACTTAGCGCCTAGTCCTTCGGAATCATTCGTTCATTTAAGCGCGTTACAGTTATTTGATGTCGCCGCCGCCTTGCGGAATTGCATCACCGAAATAGAACCTTTTTTGACCTCAGAAAGCCAGCCGAAACGCACCTCTCCCGCGTGGCTACGAACTCTGATGATTATTATTACTACCACGGGACTATTTAGCGGAATTATCAATTTAAGCAATTATTATCGTCGCGATCGCCATTTAATTTCTACCCCAGAAACTCCCCAAATTTCCACTTCTACAACCCCCCCCGAAATTACTCCGCCACCACTCCCAGAGTTTCCCATGGATGAACCCCCAGCGCCGCCTAAAATAGAAATACAAGTAGCGCCAGACCTTCCCCTAGTTGATACAGTACCTTTAACTATTCCCCCACCCCTATTTGATCAACCTCCCCCTTCCCCTGAATTAATCCCTAATATAGCACCGGAAACAGATGGGATAATTATCATTCCCACAGAACCCGTTAATAGAACCCCTGTTAATGGGACGGTTAACCGCACAGAAACTCCTCCCCCTCCCACACCTTTAGCGCCGCCTCCCACTCCCCTATTTGATATAGGAACAGTACCAGAAAATATTAGCCTTCCCCCCCTGCAAAATGCTAGAGTTCCCGAAACGGATACCCCCGAAAATTATGCAGTTCAGGATATCCCAGAAGACAGCGAAAATGCCGAACCAATTGCACAGCTAACTAAACGAGAACCTCGAATAGCCTCTATTCGTTCCCTGAATAATACGGTATTTGATGAAATTCCCCAGGTGGCGGAAGTACGGAGTTATTTTGTAAAAAATTGGCATCCTCACAAGAATTTAAACAGAATATTGCAGTATCGTTTACAACTCAATTCCCAGGGCGCGATTGACAGTATTACTCCCTTGGGGTCAGCCTCGGTTAACTGGTTACCACAGATTAAATTCCCATCAGCAAATCAGCCGTTTGTCTCACCTATGGAAGATGGGAAGACGGCGAAAATTAGGGTGGTTTTAGACCCCAGCGGTCGGGTTCAGACTTTCTTGGAATCTCATGATTAGCATTGGTTATTCCCGAAACAACTGGGATAATTAGATTCATAGGTTTGGTCGCGTTTTCCAAACAATTGATAGCGGTTATCCCGCACCTGTTCATAAATGCGATCGCCTGCCCATTTCAGCCCTGGCATTGCTCGATAAGCCTTGACAAATAGCTCCCCACCTGGTAAAATGTTACCGATTTCTTCGGCGGCATCACTGCCTTGCCATCGTCGTTGTGGCTGGTTTACGTCAATCAAAATCATTCCCATTAAACAGTCTTCGGGAGTAATATTTAACTGTGCTAATTTTGCCTCATCCTGCATAGGAATATAGCTAAAACGTTCACCGCGATCGAGATTTTCCAACAGTTGCACCAAGTTACTGCACAGGTTACAGTTCCCATCGTAAATTACATGATATAGCATCAATTTATCACAGTGGAGGACAGTTAACAACTATAGCATATTTCCTGAGAGATGACCAGGGAATCTTTATAACTCCATAGGTGCAATGATACCCAACTTTTCTTGAAGTGCAAATCGCAAAATAGACTGTGTGACGATAATTAATCCTAGTCTAGCTTGGGATAATTGGGGGTGATGAAGTTTGACCTCTCCCCAAATCGGACATTGGCGCAGAAAGCGATCGCATTGTTCAGTTATTTTCATCGCCACCTTTTTATCATCAATCTTCCGAGGTAGATAATGCCAGAAATCGACCCCATCAATTAACTCGCCAATCAGCATTTTTTCGGCATCATGAACTAACCGCAAATTCCCGGAATCATCTAACCAAGGCAAATCCCTAGGGGTGGCTAACCTCCACAGAAAAGGGGTAAAAATTGGTTCTGTTTCCACCAGAGAAATTAAGCGATCGCGATGAGCCATTCGCAATAACGAACAGCAACGAGCATGGATATATTGAACCGGAAATAAACCGGAATCCAAACTCTGATTATCGGGAGAATTGGCAGTTATGGGCAAACCATGGAGCCGGATATTTTCCAACCACTTGACCACGCCAAAATCAGTAATATCAAATTGAATCATTCCCGATGGTAGCACGGTGGTAATTATACCATCATCCACGATTTTATCAGCTTGATTAGCGACAATTAAAGTAGCAATTTCGGCGGGAGATTGAGAATTGATAGCCGCCAATTTCATAGCGATCGCCGATATATAACGAATCCGGCTACCATTAGGAACACGAGTCACAGGAATATCAACCGAACCGATAAAATCAGGATCTAGCCCCCTTAATCCAGAGCCGAGGGACTTGATTAAACTTTGCTTAATTACCATATTTTCCATAAAACTTGCTATAATAGACACCATTAAAACAGCACAACTTGACTCATGATCAACTCTTTTCAACGCCGATTACCTACCCTGATGGTGACTATGTTATGCACCCTAGGAATTTTAGTAAACGGCTGTTCATCCACCCCATCTTCAGATTTTGAACAACAGGTTTTACAAGTAATTCGCAATAATCCTGAAGTGATATTAGAGTCGGTACAAGCCTATCAGGAACAGCAACAAAACCAACTCAGCCAAGCGCGATCATCTTTTTTACAACAAATGAAAACCCAACCACGGGCGATTATTGGTGATTCTCCCACGTTGGGCGCAGCGGATGCTGAAATTGTTTTGGTAGAGTTTTCTGATTTTCAGTGTCCCTTCTGTCGTCGCGCCCACGGAACGATTAGAGAGTTTATGAACAGACACCAAGACCAAGTTACTCTAGTGTTTAAGCATCTCCCCCTCAGTCAAATTCACTCGGAAGCGTTACCGGCGGCGAAAGCGTCCTGGGCGGCGCAACAACAAGGTAAATTCTGGGAATATCAAAACGCCCTTTTTGAAGGTCAGGATGACTTAGGAGAGGCGCTATATGAAGCGATCGCCATTTCCCTAGGTTTAGATTTAGAACAATTTAACCGCGATCGCAACAGTGATGGAGCGATCGCAGCCATTGAACAGGATCTGCAATTAGCCAGCGTTCTAGGGATTTCTGGGACCCCGTTTTTTATCATGAATGGGGAAACCCTATCTGGGGCTGTAGACCTGTCAACGCTGGAAGAAACCCTCGCAGAGGTCATCGCTCGCGAATAACTTTTAACTCCACTGCTGCCAAAACCTGATAGGCTAGATCACAGTTTCCACCCTTACCAACTCAAGTTTCCGTGGTCAAAAACCGTGAACCACTCGAAAGTTTAGTCCTCTACCACCTGTTTAAGTGGTCTGTGGTTAGCCCCATGCTCCATGTCTATTTTCGTGGTCGCATTTATAATGCTGAACAGATGCCCCAAACCGGACCCATTGTGGTAGTTAGTAATCATGCTAGTGATTTTGACCCCCCAATGCTGTCCAACTGCGTCAAGCGACCCGTAGCATTTATGGCTAAAGAGGAACTCTTTAAGGTTCCCGTCCTGAAACAGGCGATTTCCCTATATGGCGCTTATCCAGTTAAACGGGGTGCTGGCGATCGCAATGCGATCCGAGCCGCTCTCAATTCCCTAGAACAAGGTTGGGCGACTGGTGTATTTTTGCAGGGAACTCGCACCCCCGACGGTCGCATCACAGACCCGAAATTGGGCGCGTCATTAATTGCAGCCAAAGCACAGGTTCCCCTAATTCCTGTGTGTCTGTGGGGAACTCATGCTATTTTTAACAAAGGCTCTGCTATACCCAGACCAGTTCCCGTCACCGTCAGAATTGGTGAACCTATGGACCCCCCCAAGTCCAGTAAGCGGGAGGAACTAGAGGCGATCGCTCTATATTGCGCCGAAATCATTAATGCTATGCACGATTTAGGGCGGTGAGTTTTTGGCAGTACAACAATTAATCAAATCATGGAAGAATTAAAAGCACAATTAGCCTCTAACATTGATCAAGCCGAGTGGGAATGGTTAATTCCCCATGTACAAAGGGATGCAGTCGTCGTAGTCGATCGCCAATTAGATTTATTAGATGTCGGTGTCGCTATTAGCGAGGATCATGTGACTGACGTTCAGCGCTGGATCAGTGAACAACAGATTTATAAACCCTCTCCCCAGCAAATCTCCGATTGGAATGGCGATCAGACTAAACGATTTAATGCCCTAATTATCCAACCTTTTGTTTTGGTACAGGAAGCCTAAAATCATTTATACCCTCGCTATCCCACGACTACCTTAAATTTATGGGTTTTCGGGAACACTCTAATTCTCCCTTATCGCCGATGATCTTTTTCTGATATCAAACAAAGCCTCGCGAACTTCTGGCTTGGACTCGTCAACAAGTTGTCCAGGTTCTACACCTCTTGCGATCGCTGTTTCAAACATACCAACAATATCAGCTTGAGACTCAAATCCTGATAGATCGACTCTCATCCCACCAATTTCACTCCCTATTCTCGCCGCTTTACCCGTCCCAGTTGGGGAAAATTCTGCACTCGTACCGGAGGCATTATGTAGCTTTCCAAAAACATCTCGTTTACCCATCTCAGAGGTTTCACCTCCAATCAAAACGGCTCCTTTTAACCTAGCGGTAAAACAATATTCACCCTGCCTCCGTGAGACAGAGACACCGCCGCTTGCTTCGTCCACTTGCTTCAATCCCTTGCATACATCGGTTTTTCTTTTTGCCCTTCTCCTGGGGCATTTTTATCACCGGAAAATCCGCGAAAACCACGCGATCGCAAATCGGATCTGCCAAAGGTCAATCCCGCAAACCGGCGGACACGAAGAAATCCCAGAAACCCAACGCCTCCCAACTGCCGGAACTCGACATCACCACGAAAGTGCGGCCGATCAGTTCCAACAGTATCGACGTGATGGTTCGGGCTAATCCAGACTCGGAGAACTAATCATGGGAGCGCTTCTGTCGCACCTGTTGGGAGCGTGCGATTAAGTTTTATAAGTACTCAAGATTGAATCCCCGACCCTGAGAAGCGGTTCGCCGCGACTCCTCATTTTTTCGGCTGAGTTCTTCGAGTTTTTCCCCCAAGCTTTGTTGGCGGGTATCGATGCTTTCAACCATTTCCAAAAATGTCTGGCTAAATTCGCCAATTTCATCGGGTCGGGATGCTATTTCTTGTAAACTGAGCGCATCAAAATCATCGGTTTTTAAAGCCTTCGCCGCCCGGTGTAATTCCCCCACCGGCCCCACAATCCACTGCGATGCCACCACTCCCAAGACCGTCGCAACACCTGTTACGATGATTCCGATCGCCAGAATAAAACGAATGTTCCCATAAACCAGTTCGGTAAAATCGCGATCGGGAATCACCACCACAATTAGCCAGTTTAAACCCAAATTTTCCGGCAAGGGAGCCACCTGTACCAGTTGCAGTTGACCCTGCAATCTGTAGCTGAAGCCCGTTTTTTCCTGAATATCAGCTAGGTTGTCGCTGTTCTTCAACAGGTATTTCATGGTGAATTGAATCACGGGTTCCTGACTTTGAATGGCGGGTAATCGTTCCTGTTTTTCGTCGATTTCCAGAAATGGCTCTTGGGCTGTTGAACTAGCAACCAAGTCGCCGGAAGGCTCGATAATAAATACCACCCCTCGGGGGCTGATTTCCAAACCGGCAAGAAAATCACTAATTTCACTCAGCCGGTAATCGATACCAAAAGCGCCGATGAAATCACCTTGAGCGTTATAAAGGGGTACGGTTGAGGTAATCCCTAACTGTCTGTAAGTAGCAAAAATATAAATGGGACTCCAGGTCAGATCGCCGACTTCCCGGGCTTTAGTATACCAAGGGCGGATGCGGGGATCGTACTGTTGTTCTGTCACTCTTTTCTCCCCCTTGCGTCCCCGGCTGTCGAGGCTGTACTCTTCCAAACGGGGGGCGGTGGTGCGATCGCGCAACAATAGGGAAGTCCGACCATCCGGGAAGCGTTTCACTTCCAGAAAATTGCCATTTTCTGACCCAAAATAAATGTCGAGGCCGGACTGACGAGTTTTGGTTTGATCCCAGAAGTAGGATTGCAAGACCTCGAAATTATTGGGATCGAGAAATCCTTGACCCGCCGCGATCGCATTGTAGCGGTTTATCAGTTGGGGAACTTCTAGGGCGGCGGCGATGTGTTTTTCGATTGACAGCATAGCTTTATTGCTCAATTCTCAACTCAGGACATCGATCGCGTGGCGGCCGCTGAGAAATGCCAGCAGGGTGGTTAGTCCTGTGGCGAGTAACAACGGGAGAGCGATCGACAGGGGCAGGACATATCGAATTGAGATGAAACGTTTCAGCATCGCTCCTCATTTGACAATTGCATCAAGTACAAATATAGACTTGATTTCATTCAATTTACATTGAAATACTCGATTTTTATTAGCCGTCTTCTTTTTGTGAATTTTGTGGTTCTGGCATCGGATTTTCAAATAATAACTTTCTGCGTTCTTCCTTTAATTTTTCTCCCAACAACTCTTTAGATGTAATGACACCTTTCTGCACATTTTCTTCCGCTGTCTTAAGCTGTTTTAACCAATCGGTATCTTTAACTGTTAGACTCTTCCCATCCTCACTTAGGGTCGTATAGTCAACGACCCGACCGCCAAATTCCGCACCGATCCTTCCGGCTTTACTGGTCCCGGTAGGAGACACCTCAGCCGGAGCGCCCCTCTTATCGTGATACATACCAAACACATCTGTATGAGCCATTCTGGAGGTTTCAGCACCAACTAGTACGCTGCCAGGTTTTTCCTTGCTTGGAGGTCTGTAGTAGATGTACATATGACCGTGTCGGCCATCTGGTAGTATGACATCACCCGCCATATCTTCATTGCCCAGTCCACCCAACGGTATATCCATTCCATAATGTTTGATGGTACTCGTGGCTCCAGGGACTGCACCCTTGATATCAAAAGTGTTACTCTTGACCTCCTTCAATGAATTTTGAGTAACCTCTACGTCGTGACTAGAAGCAATTCGAGTATCGACCTTTGCTTTGTAATAGTCACTGGATTTGTTCGCATCCTTACGTGATGTCGGTTTATATGTTTTGACATCGGCTGATGAACCACCCAGCAGCCAATAAATAAAGTCATGCTCTTTGTCTTGGCCTTGAAGAGGGGGCAAATTGATCATGACGCGACCGCCGTGGGAGAGTGCCACTGCAACGTTCTCTTGCCATTCCTCAAACTTGGGTGTGTCTTGGTCATCACGATACATCAATCCATGCTGAAGAACAATAAAAACTCGTTTCAGAATGGCAATGGCTGAATCCGTTTGTTCCTGATATTTTTTGGCGATCTCTTGATTTGACTTTGGTATAGTTGTTAAATCATTATTTAGAGCCTTTTCCCACATTTCAGTATCTTTATCATAGATCCCTTTCTTCACGGCTTCATAGTTTTCCTTTTTCTTCTTGCTATCTTCACTATTGGGATCGGTTTTGGCAGCTTCTTCGTACTCTTCTTTAGCTTTCTTCATATTCTTCGCTTCATAACGCAAATATCCGGGGGTTTGACGAAATTTTTCATCCTTAATTCCTAAATCTCGCTGATATGTCGCAATTTGCATACGGTGAATTGGACTCAATACTGCCTCTCCACGAACATCAGGGGCAATTCCCGCAGTCAGTCGGCTAAAGTCATGTTCTTCATATCTTTCCCAATCTCCGATCACTCGTTTTTCTTCCGCCACCTTTTCTAACTCTTCCTGGGTAAGAAAACCATTTTGAGATAAGTAGGTTTTTCCTTTGGGAATTTGACTCAACTCTTGGATCACTTTAACGATATCATCTGTCAGAAAACCTTTGCCCAAGTCGATTTGCTCGGCAAGATTCATTTTCTTCGATTCTGTTTCACCTTTTTTGTTTTTATAGTCTCGCTTTTCAATTTTTGTCAATTCGTTTATTTTTTCGATATTATCTTTTTGTGATTCTAAAGCCTTATCATTGCTATTGACACGTTTCTTGTCGGAGATATAAGTTCCATACAACTGCAATCGAGTTGCCCGAATATAACGAGGAGGTTGACTATCTTTAATTCGATACCATCTATTGTTGCCAGCCGGATCGATCTTGTGCTGAGTTTCATCATCACTAATTTCGACCAAATCCCCAGGATTATATTTTTCTTTACTCTTATCATTTTCATCTCTGGCATGAGCTTTATCTTTTACTGTATATGTTTTCCTTTGTAGCGTGAGTAAGCCCCCAGTAGCGACGGTTGAATTGTCGTCTTTTTTCGAATGAATTTGACTCCCACCCTGCTGCACCACATGGGTCAACTCGTGGGCGATGAGCTTTTGTCCGCCCCGACTCTCCGGCCGATACTCTCCCTGTTTAAAAAAGATGTCTTTGCCCGTCGTAAAAGCCTTGGCTTGGATGGACTGATTCAGTTGATTGGCTGGGGAATTCTGATGAATCCGCACCCCGCCAAAATCTGCCCCCATTGCCCGCCCCATTTGGGACTGCAAGTTCTCATTCAATGGTTGTCCGCCACCCTTTTCTCGCCGAAGGGACGACTCGAAATCCGCCGACACTTCTCCCCCGGCCTCGGCGGTCTGAGGTTTCATTTGTACGTCTTCCTCATCTTCTTCAGACTCCCGCTGTACCGTTTCTGGCTGCTCTTTTTTCTGCAATTTAGAAATCGTCGGCGGAGTCGATAATTGGGGTTTTTGTTGCAGTGTTTCTTCTTCCTGTTTCTGAACCTCTGTCGTCGCGGGGGGAGATTGGATGCGATCGACAACTACATCCGCCACCCTGTCCGCTTCCTGTTCGTATTTATCCCCGACCGCACCCACAGTCAATTTAGCTTGAATCGGCTGCTGTGGTGTCGAATTTTTCGGGTTATCTCTTTGGGCTAAAGTCTGAAATCTCCCGTGCAGGGGCGATTTTGATTCTGCCTGCATCTGCACGTCTTCTTCTTCCCTGCGCTGGATGGGCTGGGTTGGCATACTATTACCATTGCTAAAAAGGGGAATGCTGCCCAAATCGAACCCGGACGCTTCCCCCTGAAATTCGCGTTCCGGCGGGGGGGCTTGTTTGTCCGGGGGGGCAAAGTTGGCATCCTGAAACGGCCGGGACTGAAATTGTGCCTACACAGGGGCTGCTGGGCTTTCGTTTTGGCGTTTTTTCCGGCGTTGTATTTTCATTTATCGGGACTCCTTATTTGAATTTCATTGAGTTTTTAAATTCTATGTAAACCTGATATATAGGAATACAATATATCGTATTTATTCTGAATAAAAAATAGTTTTTGAAAGATGGCGATTTATTAGAGCCTCTTTTCGTTTTGTGATATAATTCAATAAAATTCTTGCTTTCTTTTTTAAATTGATATTTGCGCTGTCATTCATATCTTCAATGAAATCATCTAAATGAGTACAAACAATGCTATCTTGGGTGAACGCTTCTGAGGGCAGTTGCTCCAACTGTGGTAAGAGAGCATCTACAAATTGACCGAACAGGTCTGGATCAGATGCGATCGCAAACTCCCCCGCATTATACATTCCATTCAGTAACGAAGACCATCTTTGTTGAGCCACAAGATTAACCTCCCCTTTTAAAGACATCAACCAACACAAAAAAGCAAATTGCAATTCTTCCAAGAAATTTGCTATATTTCCATGATGAGTTTCCCGGAAATTTTGTTCAAACCGAGATGGATGATTGGGGGCGAATTCACTCGAAAAATCTGATACAGCGTTTTTATGTAATATGGGTGAATCGGTGGTAATATATTGAGTAAGAGAGTGCCAACCTGGCCACTGATTGGCTGGGTAGGGAACTAATGCCATATCCAGTGCATTTTGATGGGCGAGCTGAGAATATTGAGCCGTCTGTTCCGGGGTATCATCAACCAACTGTTGTTGGTCCAGATCAAATCTTTTCACCAATACCGTTTCAGGTGAAAGATAGCACCAAAAATTTCTCCATTCTCCCCGGTCTAAAATTGCCCCATAATGGAAACCTGGGGGAACTTCTCGAAAGCCTCGGAAACCGCCTTGGATTTGATGCACCAGGAGGTCAAGTTGAACGGACTGCTTGGGAATGTCGCGCAAGATAATATAACTCATCGCTCATTTGGGTGGAATTACATTGGATTTTTGTTTTGGTTATTTTCTCGTTGCTTCTTACGAAAATCGATCTCGACTTGTTTGCCAACTTTAATCACCGTTTCCCGGAGTTGGGCAACCGTTTTAAAACGAGTTTGAACGTATTCAGGAAATTGACTATCATGGAGTTTAACCGTATTTTGTAAATCTGATAATTCTTTCTTCTCTTTCTCATCTAATCCTTTGTCACTCGATTTATCCCTCAATTCTTCTACTTTGGTTTTGTCCGATTTAAGCTTGGCAGCTTCCGCTCCAATCTCCGCCAATTTTTGATAACCAACAGGCTGATTTTTATCCATGATTGGGATCGCAGATTTTGCCATGCGATCGATATATTTTCCGGCTTTCATGGCAGCCTTTATTATCTGATTATCTTGGTAATTACTCAAAACTTTCAATGTATCTCCCACTTGCTCTCGGAAAGAATGAAGATGCTCCTCTTCAGACATAATTAAAGTAGACTCTCCTTTGCCAATTTGTTGTCCGATGACCGAAAAATGAACAGCCCCTTGGGTGAAATAAGCTTCATTTGAATAAATAATAGCTTCAGAGAGGGCGTTTTTTATCTTTATCCCAACTGCTTTTATCGCCGACTCCTTGACATTTTCCGATGATTTTAATTCTTGCAACTCTTGCCGTAATTGACTTACTTTTTGTAATTTTTCTTCATAAATTAAATTGGCAGCCATCATTTTTTTCGACTCTTCTGACTGGTGTTTTGAAAGGTGATTTTTCCCTTGATCCAACATCGCCCGCATTTTTTTATAAACTTCATATCCGCTCTTTTCAATCTCCATAATTTTATCTTGTAAATTATTTGTGTAGTCTTGATAATATTTCTCTGCATCTTGAATTTGAGCTTCAATTTGCAATTGACGAGCGATCGCGTCAGAGGAATCATTTCCTTGAGGGTTTTGTAACATTTCTTGCTTATAGTTATTCCACTCACTCTCGCTCATATAAATTCGCATTTTTAACATTGACCAAACATCTTGGTTTAAAGAAAATGCCTCAAAACCCAACGATTCTCGTGCCTGGGATGAATTTAATTCTTGAATTTCTTGAACGGGCGTTATGGTATTTTGCTCTTGATTCTTATCAAAGGGTTTACCTTTGGGGCTGGGAGTCATAAAATCTTGAGCATAAACATTTACATCATAAACCGTTCCGGGATCTAATGCCCAATTTAACTTCGTTTTGAAATATTTATTAAATAAACTCACTGCTTGAATTGAACCCGCTCCTTTCAGGTTATAATCAATATCAGAAGTTAAAGATGTGCTGCCTGCTGAACCCCAATCCAAAACTCGTTGAGGCTCCAGCTTTTGAAATTGATTTTGTTTCCGTAATTCTTTTTGAATATCTTCTAAAAGTTGATTTGTTTCTTCTTTGCGTAATTTTATAAAAATCTTCATCAGCTTTTTGAAATTATCTAACTTAGCTTTTGCTTCTTTTTTTTCTTTTCCTTGTTTGACCCATTTACTTGTATCCAACAGGTACTCTTGTGCCAGAAACCAGTTAGAATGAAAAGCAGTCTCAAGAATTTTTCTCGCCCCTGGTAAATCCACATTGCCCAAATTATCGGCTTTAGCCCACACAGATTCAAGGCTGTAAAGCAAAGGTAAATCCCTGGCCTTACGAATTGCGTTGGCGTGTTCAATTTGCTTTGGACTCAACTCGCGTTGAATCATCGGATGAATGAAATCGGCTTGAACAGCGCGATTATTTGATGCCCCACCCTGCTGCACCACATGGGTCAACTCGTGGGCGATGAGCTTTTGTCCGCCCCGACTCTCCGGCTGATACTCTCCCTGTTTAAAAAAGATGTCTTTGCCCGTCGTAAAAGCCTTGGCTTGGATGGACTGATTCAGTTGATTG
>NZ_JBIMLI010000083.1:0-21853 GCF_051859755.1 Limnospira sp. | reverse complement strand
CAAAAATTAGGCTGTGTTATGTGGATGGTCAGGGATGCGACCCAATCAACCAAGGGCTGGAAGTCCCACTAGGAGTTTATTTCAGGCATCTCAGCCCTATTTGGTCTCCTAAACGTCTCGCACCCATACTTGGTATGGTAGCGCATCGCCCTAATTGGTTCAACTAATCTGCGATTAAATTAAGCTCCCCCGTTAATATTATTGCCAATTATGTTAAGTTTTGTTACAAATTGTCACGATCGCCATAGTAATGGGAGATAACTATTGACTTAGGGGGTTGGCTATGATACCATTTTAGATAATGGCAGGCACGACTAAAAAATTATTTAGGGATATATTTCCATTGTAAAGCGTAATACTCTAATGTTACCCCACATCCCCCCATCTTGTCAACCCCTTTAGGGGGGCGGGCCATTTTTTTTGAAAATTTAGAGCATTAGAGGAATGGAATGGGGGCGATTGTGGCATTAATTAGGGCTTTAACAAGCGAATAAATTCGAGGGGTAAGCCGTCAGCATCAGCAATAAAAGCGACCTCATAAACGCGGTTGCTGATTAGCTGTTGGGTAGGGGGAAGGAGAACCTTTAAAGAGGGGATGCGATCGCTCAAATGATGAATCCAAGTAGGTAAATCAGGAGTAATATCAGTCAAATCAAAAGAGAGATGATAGTAACCGACATAATGTTCATCTCCAAAGGGGTCAGGGGGTGGTGATGGTTCAGGAATTTGGATAAGTTCAAGGCGGCCCAAATCTCCTTGCATCCAACAGGCGAGGGTGTAGCCAGTAGTAAAGCGATCGGTGACGGAGAACCCCAACTGCTGATAAAAAGCGATCGCGCGATGAATATCTGCGGTGCGAATAGAAGCATGGTGCATGAAATTATCCCCATCTATTTCCATGAGCGCCAATTAAGATAAGGAAGGGGAGAGCCCCTTTTCCTTTTCCAGACTAAAGTTAATGACATCCCAACAGGGTTCAACCTGTGGGGAGGGGCTAAACTCTACAGGAAGACCATAGAGACGAGGTTCCCCCACCTCAGACTGATCACGCCAGGGGGTGTTACGTTCGAGATAAGAACTAATTAACTCCTGGTAACGCTGTGCGATGATGACTCGTGTGGCTCGATATCCTTGAGTATATAAGCGATCGAGGGCTTCGTGTATTTCAAAGCGGATACCGTCAGGATGGGTATGCTGTCGATACCATTCATCCTCCCATAAACGCCATTGTCGCCCGGACTGAAGATGTACCAATTCGCCAGTTTGAGGATCAGCTTCAAAAGCCCCATGTCGAGGACATAGGTAAGTATCCGTCAGGGTTAAAGCCGGGATTTTTTGGCGACAGTGAGGACAGCGAATCTCCGCCCCAAAAATAGGGTACTGCAAGGCAGAATTTATCATGAAACCGTTTTCCGAGCCAGTAGTGGTCTATTATAGCGATGGGTTTTGTATATGTATCAATCAGCCATCAGTTTAAGCTATGAACCTACCTGATCAAGCTCCCATTTGTCCAGCAGTCGGTCATTTTCCGCCACCGGATTTGTCTAAGGCTGCATTTGTCGCCCCAGGTGCGGTGGTGGTTGGTGATGTACAAGTGGGTTCAGGGGCGAGTATTTGGTATGCTGCGGTAGTGCGGGGGGATGTTGAACGGATTATTATAGGCGATCGCACTAATATTCAAGATGGTGCTATTCTCCACGGCGACCCCGGATATATTACCCATTTAGAACATGATGTTACCGTAGGTCATCGAGCGGTGATCCATGCCGCCCATATTGAACCGGGAAGTTTAATCGGCATTGGGGCAATTATACTAGATGGGGTGCGAGTCGGTTTCGGTAGTATTATCGGTGCGGGTTCTGTAGTGACCAAAGACGTACAACCGCGATCGCTAATGGTGGGAGTTCCGGCTAAACGTATCCGGGAAATTTCCGAAGCCGAAGTCACAGAACTTATTGACCACGCCCAACGATACGAGAAACTGGCACGATTTCACGCTGGAGGTAGCACGGAGACCGGATTTGAACTAAAATAGGGACGCACTCTAAAAATTCCTTGGCTACCAGTTATCCCATGAGGGATGAAAATGTCGGAGAAATTGTTATGGCCGGGGTGGAAGGTGGAAAATCAGCTTGACACTCCCCGCTCTGAAGAGACGGGGATTCTTGGCTCACCGAGACCACTTAAACTAGATTCCTTGCGTCGTCTAGCCCAGAGGTGGGACTCTCCCCAAGCGTTACTTTCGGTATGCCCTACCGTAGTTGCATTTCTGCCAATCCTGTTTAGATTGAAGCAAATATACCTCAAAAACTGATTTGTCTAGTTCCTGTGAATCTTTTACCTGCTGCCAGGAGGAAGCTAGAACAATGCAGCCAAACCGCATAGATTCAATGGTCAAGGTTCAGTGTACGCCTTGAGGCAACAAGGTTTTTTAAGTGGTTGGTTACCTGGCACTACTAAAATCAGTGTAGCATTTATCTAGTAAGCGTGTCAAGTAAAACAGCGATGTTGTTCGAGAGTTGATCAGATCTTGGGCTGACGGGCACTAAAGTACCCGTGTCGCCTTTCATCCTTGCTCTCTTGAGACAAGGTTTTCATGCTCCAGTGCTGTTCGTATAATCTCACCTACCCAGATTGGCAAGCTGCTAATCTGTAGCACCGGGCGGCTTTATTCATAAAGTCGTGAGTAATTCAGAATTTACAGGGGAGGCGCGCCCCCGCCATTAACAATTAATAATTGTTACACATTTATCATAATTCCTCTTGACAAATCTCCTAACTTGACGTATCCTAGGATAATGGGAAACAGTGCCACTATATATGGTATAATCAGAGGTCTATGGTAAATTTTCCCTGCCCTAGGATGGGGTTTTTAGCCACCGCCAAGATTTGTATGAGCCTAGATCTGCAACCAGAAAACCATTAAAGTTAATTGAAAGCCGATTATCAATTATCCAGATGAATAATAAACAGGTACTAATCACTGGCGGAACTGGGGGACTAGGTTTAGGAGTGACCCCCCTAGTGCTTAACCAAAAAGCTAAGGTCACGATACCCTATCGCAGTGAAGCAGAAGTCGATCGCCTTAAAGGTATCCTTTCCCCGACGGACTTTGAGCAAATTCGGTTTGTGGCGGTCGATCTCACGGACGAAAACGCGGTTAGTAAACTGATTAATGATATGGGTCGGGTTGATGTTCTGATTCATCTAGTGGGGGGTTTCTCCATGGGGGCTACCCACGAATATAGCTATGATAGCTGGAAACAAGACATAGACCTTAACTTAAATACCACATTCCTTGTATGCAAGCACAGCCTAGCTAAAATGCGACAAAATAACTACGGTAGAATCGTGACGGTAGGGAGTCGTGGTGCTATAGACCCAGCCGGACAATTAGCGGCTTACTGTGCTTCTAAGGCGGCGGTAGTGGCTTTAACTAAAGCGATCGCAGATGAAACCAAAAACACCAATATCACCGCCAACTGTGTGCTTCCCAGCGTCATTGACACCCCCAGCAACCGCGAAGCCATGGGTAGTGATAACGCTCACCAATGGGTAACACCCCAATCTCTAGGAGAGGTGATCTGCTTCTTAGCTTCAGAAGCCGCCAAAGACCTACGCGGTGCTGCTATTCCCGTCTACGGCAACATTTAAGCCTACATTCCCGTAGCGTCAGAAGCGACCATATCCAAACCCACCCAGATGGATATATTCTGACGCACCAGCACCACCTAGGTTTTTTGAGCCATATCCAAAATGTCAACCTCTACCAACCTTTCTGGGTCTGACCTGCTACTTTTAACGGGGGTTTGATGAATAGGAATCTCTACTCCCAATTCTGTTCCTTGGTGGGGGGTTGACCGACAAATCAATTGACCTTGATGCAGTTGGGTGATAATCTGATAACTAATTGATAACCCTAATCCCGTACCTTTCCCGACAGGTTTGGTCGTAAAAAACGGGTTAAAAATGTGAGGACAAACTTGGTCACAAATTCCTGAGCCATTATCTTTAATGGAAATCCTAATAGACTTGTGATCAATGAGTTGGGTAGAAATTATAATTTGGCTATAATGTGGGGAGTTGCGGTCTGGGGGTGGTTTTTGGTCGGATTCTACTAAAGCATCGATCGCATTACTAATCAAGTTCATAAATACCTGATTAAGTTGACCTGGATAACATTCTATTAAAGGTAAGTTTCCATAGTCTCGGATTACCTCGATTTTACCAGATTGTAAGGAAGTTTCTAAGCGATCGCGTAAAATCACTAAAGTGCTTTCAATACCTTCGTGAATATCCACCGCTTTGCACCCCGACTCATCCAACCGCGAGAAATTGCGTAGGGATTTAACAATCTTTAAAATCCGTTGAGTCCCTTTACGCATGGAATCTAACAAATTCTCTAAATCCTCTACCACAAAATCCAGATCTATTTCTGCTTTAAACTCTTCAATTTCTGGCGATGAGTCTGGATATGCTGTTTCATACATTTGGACTAGCTGCAATAAAGTCTCAATATATTCTTCAGCATGAACCAAATTGCCATCAATAAAGGTAACCGGGTTATTAATTTCATGAGCTATCCCGGCTACTAATTGACCGAGACTGGACATTTTTTCCGTTTGTATTAACTGAAGTTGAGTATTTTTTAATTGACAAAATGCCTCTTCTAATTCCTGGTTTTTCTGGGATAATGCCGCTTCGGCTTGTTTCCGATGGTGAATTTCTTGGCTGAGTTGATCAATTTTTTGATTTAAGACGGCAAAATCTAAATTGGCGGCTGCACTATTTTGTAAACGCAGTAAAATCCAAGCCGGAGATTCAGGAGAAGCTGGTTGAATTACCGCACCCTCCGCACGACAGCTTAAATGCTCATCATTGGGGAGGATAAAATTTAAGGAACCGAAGGATAATTGACGATTTCTGGCGCAGGTTTTTAAATATTCAAGAACTGAATCATGGGGGTTTTCAACAATTTCTAATAAATTCTTACCTCGTAGGTCTTTACTGCGACAATTAAGAAGTTTAGCAACCGGACGATTTGCTGCCAAAATATCACCGCTAACTGTAGCCAAAATTAACGGCTCTGGCAATACAGAAGCCACCTCTAAAAACTGTTCCGGTGTCATCTTTCTTATATTCCAAAATACTCCCGACCTTCGGCATCTTCGGCATCTTCCGTCTGTTGAAGATACACAACTACTCGACAGCCTGAATGACCTTGAGCAATAGTTTCCTGTAATTCTACTTTCGCATAACCGAGATTATCCGCAGCAATTGACCCAAATACATTAGAGGTCATCATACACATAGAAGGACGATTTAAGACCTTATCTCCAAAGGGACAAACTCGATTCCCAAAAACTATTTTTTCGTCGTCTTCTTCAATGACATAAAAATCGCCGTTAATGCGTCGCTTGAGGTCTACCAACACTTGAGCGACTTGTGAACGGGAGAGTTGAGAAAGTTGCAGGGCTGATTTATAATCTTGCTCAATGGCTCTACCCATTGACTGACCGACAACGCTGATAAAACCGGATGCTTCTTGTAAGCCGACAACGTTTTCCAGTGTCCCAGCGAGTTCTCTGATTAAGGTACGGAGAAAAATATCTCGTTCCAGGGGAATATCTAACTCCGTGAAAGATTGGTTGTTATCAGGGGATGAATGGGTAAGATTACTCATATTCCTGTGATTTGGTTAAGACTGATGTGCTTATTGACGTGACCCTAGGGAGATTATCGCATAAATAACTTGTATATGTCCACCGCTGAGATATTTATGCTGACCGGGTGGCTGGAGGAACAGAGATTGATTATGATTAGGGGGTTGATGAATGTTTTAGGTATGGGAACTGCCGATATATTTAAACTTCCAGAGAAAACCGGATATAAAATTAGTAAAAATGTGAGCCACAATGGGCACGACAAGGTTGCCTGTAGCTAAGGCACTATAGCCTAAAATTACTCCCACTAGGGTAGCCCAAATAATGTAAGGCCACTGTTGAGAACCGCTGAAATGGAGTAAGCCAAAAAAGATGCTGGAAACGACTAAACCCAGGGGATTCAACCCAATGGCTGCGAAAATTACACCCCGAAATAGTAACTCTTCACTGAGACCGGGAAGCAATCCCAACCAAATTAAATCTGGCCAGATTAAGGGGGTGAGAATTAGTTTTAAATAAATATCGGCACTGCGACTATAAGCCGGCCAAAGACGATAGAGAATTGCACTAGCCCCAGTAATTCCTACACCGATCGCTAATCCTTGAATTATGCCCAAAGTGGTGATTTCCACAGGTAAGATATAAAAATCACCAAAGAAAGACACGACTTTAGCAATGACTAGCAACAATAGGGCTGTCCCCCCCATGGCGATTAAAATTTGGGTACGGGTAAAGGATTCAAATTCTGGCTGATTGGGGATTTTTTCCACGATGATATTAGGGCTGGAGTATGGTTCTGTTAAGGGGTGTGCAGTCGGTTGAGAGTTGTTAGATTTGGTCTGAGGGCTTGATGATTAACTCCCTGTCGCCATGTTACCAAAACTCCGATCGCCTCTAAATATGATTTTACCGGGACGGTCTTAATACCGATCGCCTCTGGGGGGGTTGCCATAGTGGTGCGATTTTCGGCTACGGTGATCATCAGTTTGGCACTATTAGCAAAACTCAGGATAGCACTACCACCACAGGCGGTTTCTGGAACTACCACCGCATCAACTTGATTAGCCCAGATGCTATCAGGTGCTGTCAACCGAGACTGGACATATTGGGGCGCACGACTCAACCCGGCTAATACACAGGGAAGGAATGTATAGCCTATTTCTTCCGCCGCCGAACGGGGTGATAAATGGGGGTCTAGGGGTAAAGGTAACAGAGCGGGAGCGTGGGCGCAGGGGATGCGAAAATGTCGGACAATGAGATGGCTAATAATAGCCTCGGCTCCGGCGAGAGGATCAACACCCTGTCCCTGTCGATACTGGCTGAGAGCCACACTGCCTTCATCATCGGGAAATCTAGCCACCACTGCGATCGCTTCCGCTCCCGCTTTATCGATCAACTGTTTTGCCCCCCGCAGTAAACTATCTGGGTTGCCAATGGTTCCCCAAGAAGCACCAGAGGGGGCTATTCTTAGCTCTACGTTGAGGGGAGCATCGGTAATGACATAATCAGTCATATTGATGCCCAGAGTCGCTCTAGCGCCATCGGCGGCCTGTAGGTGTCGCAGTTGCAATTCTGGTTCCATACCGCGATCGAGTAATAGTCCCACTCGGTTACTGTGGACGGGTTGGAGTCCCCAACACCCCGCCGCCATTTGGTCTAGCGCATATCCTTCCACATAGAGGGCATTAGGTATAGGCCAGTACAACTGAGCGCCGTTAAGGACGTTGGGATGGGTGATTAACCTATCACAGACTCCAGATAGCGATCGAGCAATGGGTAAGGCATCCCCCGCATAGCCACCCAAATCCGCCCCTATTCCAGTAGGGACTATCATTACCACAGTAAAGGGGCGAGCCATGATTGTCTATTGAGGCTGACCGGGATGGTCGCCTGTCGTGAAAACTGCTTCTACATGGGCGATTTGGCGGTCAGTATCCACCTTGGTAATCGCCCAGCGCAGGGGTTCGCCCCGGCTTTCTAATTCGGTGGCGATCGCTTCTTGTAAAGCCTTTGGGGATTCAGTTAAATCTATTTCAGCAGTAATAAAGTGGGTAGTCATTTCTCGTCAATTCAAAAATCCTATGAACTTGCACCAAATTGGCGCTGATAGACCTCTTCTTCCTTTCCGGTTTCCACCTTCAAATCTGAGCGCGGATGGGCTATACACAGCAATACATAGCCCTGTGCTTGCAGATCGGGGCTCAACCCCATACCCTCACTCTGATCAACTTCTCCTTCCAGGATTTTAGCAGCACAGGTAGTGCAAACTCCAGCATTGCAGGAATTTGGTAAACTAAACCCCGCCTCTTCCGCTACTTGCAGGATATACTTATCCGACGGCACATCAATCTCGTGAATTTGGCCCTCGTGGTGAATCTCCACCCTATAGGTGTTAGACATGATTGGGTTAATACTCCTTCCACATTGAACAATCAGTTTTATAGTTTACAATGACAGGGTCAAATATATCCCTGATTGTTCGCTGAACCTAACCATTCAGGATAATAGCGCCCGCCGGGTTAACTTCCTCTATTGCAACTTTATCGGAAATTATTGTTCTGTATGATAGAGTAATTCCAGGTTTTTGTTATAAACTTTTTGGGTAAAAGTCAGAAACCTTGTAGATCTACTTTTGGTCGTTATCACCTATAAGTTTAACCGGCCTTCCCTCCATTGTGCTTTGACCTTCTTGCCTAATCTGGGTATGGCTCCCGGGTTATCCCATTCAAGTTCAATAATTGGTCTAGCATTAACAGATGAATCGATTTGATAGTCAACTTTGGAGACGATTTCTCAGCATCGCACAACCGTTTTTTTATCCCCTAGGACCTGGTAGTGGCAGGGTTTTTTTGTTATTGATGTTGCTGCTGCTGGTTTTCTTGTTTGGGGTCGCTTTTGTGTTGGTCACCGCCGTTACTTTCGCTAGTCAACTGCTGTTTCCTGAGTTTTTTAATCGCATCGCTCCCGGCTTATTGGAAACTATACAAGGGGTGATTTATTCTCCCTCTATTATAGTCGTGGCTTTGATGCTGCTTGTACCCGCCATGGTATTCTACTGGTATCGCCGTCAATGGTTGACTCGCTGGCAACCTTGGGCTTTTTTGAGTGTCCTGCTATTTATTTCTTTGGCTGTTAGTGGCTTAAATGTCATTATTAGCTATGTGGGAAACTTTTTTATGACCGCTCTCTCAGAGAGAAATGAGGAGGAATTTTGGCGGTTTCTGTTTGTTTATGCTGGTGTCTTTGTCGTGGGTACTCCCATCGTGGTTCTCTATGGTTACACACGCGATCGCCTCGGGAACTATTGGAGGAAATGGTTAACTAATCGATTTCTGGATAATTATTTTCAGAATCGCTCCTACTATGAAATAGACTCCCATAAAGATATCGATAACCCTGACCAACGTATCTCTGAGGATATTCAGGCTTTTACGATTACTAGCCTCCGATTTTTACTGATTATTTTAGGCGCGGTAATTGATGTAATTTCCTTCACGGGTATTCTGTGGTCGATTTCTAAACAATTGTCCCTGTTCCTGTTAATTTATGCCGTATTTGGTACAGGGGTCACAGTCTTATTAGGTCGGCGCTTAATTACCCTCAATTTTAATCAGCTTAAACTGGAGGCAAATTTCCGTTATGGCTTAGTCCATGTCCGCGACAATGCCGAATCTATCGCCTTTTATCAGGGAGAAAACCGCGAATCTCAGCAGGTTAAAAATAGGTTTTTCCAAGCCTTTAATAATTTTAACCTCCTGATTGGTTGGCAGAGAAATGTAGATTATTTCACTACTGGGTATCGCTATCTTGTGATTATTTTACCCTCTCTGATTATGGCTCCTCTGTATTTTGCCGAACAAATCAGATTTGGAGATATTACCCAGGCGGGTTTTGCCTTTTCTCAAGTGTTAAGCGCTTTTTCGATTGTGGTCAGTCAAATTGAACCCTTGAGTAGATTTGCGGCGGGTATTAATCGTTTGACTGGGTTCTCCGAAGCCCTGGAAGTGAGCGATCGCACCCCCACAGGGAAACCTCAAATTGACCTCATGATAGACTCTCCTTTGGCGGTGAAAAATCTCACCTTAGAAACTCCTAACTATCAGAAAACATTGGTGCGGGATTTATCCCTAGAGTTAGCACCCGGTGAGGGTTTATTAATTGTTGGTCAAAGTGGAGTAGGGAAAAGTTCCCTATTACGAGGAATCGCGGGTTTATGGCGATCGGGAACTGGGGTGCTAGTGCGTCCGGAACTTAGCGAAATGCTATTTCTCCCCCAGCGTCCTTATATGATTCTGGGAACCCTGCGAGAACAATTACTCTATCCTAACTCCCATCTAAACATCGACGACACCGAATTAGAATCCGTTTTGAAACTCGTTAATCTGGGTGATTTAAGCGATCGTGTTGGTAGCTTTGATGTAGAATTGGATTGGGCTAATGTTCTCTCCCTCGGAGAACAGCAACGCCTCGCCTTTGCTCGTCTGTTGCTCACTCAACCTCGCTATGCTATCCTTGATGAAGCTACCAGCGCCCTTGATATGAAAAATGAGGAGTTGCTGTATCAAAAACTCAACCAGATGAACACTACTTACGTTAGTGTCGGACACCGGATGAGTTTACTGCAATATCATCACCACGTTTTAGAGTTGATGGAAGACCAAAAATGGCGTTTAATATCCCCACAGGAATATCAAGCAGACCTGAATTTATTTGCGGGATAGTCTCCGTTTTTGACCGCTTCTGATTTCGCCGTCATTATCCGGGGGGTGTTTCTTCCAGGGACTCATAAAAGCGACATCGATCGCAGGGTCCCTGGGGATTTACCGCACAGCGAAATAACTCCGATCGCGCATTAAACCGACAACTAGCATCCCCTATTACCCAATGTCCATTGACTAAACTCTTCTCCTGGGGTTCTTCAGCCGACTGTACATATAGAGCAATTTTACTTAGGCGGTAACGACCTGATTTTAAATGATAACGGTGTCGGCGTTCCAAAACTGCATAGGTTTGACCCTCTAAAACCAAATAATGGCCAGGTTGGGGAGTCCAATCAAAACACACATTTCCTAGGGACTTACGCGGCTCGGTTAAAATTACTTCTGTTGGTAGTGGATATGATTCCATGAATTTCCCCAATTTTCACAAAACACCTGCCCAATTGTATCTTAAAATATACCCCCAGAAGCTGAACCAAGATTGGTCCACTTTTCTGGCAAAATGTCAAGGGTCTTAGGTAGTCCCTCCCGCTTCCCCACTGACCCGAATAATTCCCGGAAATCCCCAATTATCGATGATTTCAGGCGATCGGGAACTGTGATTTTCCCCGCCGGGAGTTTGAGATTTGCCTATTTCATGTCAAGATAAAAAACTGTCTGTTCTAGTGAGTGTCGCTGGGTGGTCGCACAACTATCGCAGCCACTTCTGTAGGCATTTTTACCGAAATACATGAGTTGGAATTTATGAAAGTCGGCGATCGTGTTCGCGTCAAAGAGTCAGTGATTATCTATGTCAATCCCGAACACCGCAATCAACCTTCTGATGCTAAGGGATTGGAGGGGGAAATTGTATCCATCCTAACAGACTGGAATGGTAGACCTATTACCCCTAATCTGCCTGTTATAGTACAGTTTAACCCCAAGTTTAAGGTTCACTTCAGAGAGGAGGAGTTAGAAGTGATTGAGGAGAGTTAGAAACTATCTGGGGAACTATTGGGGACAAAGAGACATCAGTTGACCGTTTCTTGAGTCCCTCACCCCGGCAGCTTTAGTGGCGACCCCGCAAAAACCACCCCAGCAGGTTAAAATCACCTAGCATTTTCTGCATCTCTTGACGGTGGCGATCGGCTGTCTCATAATACCACTGGCAATAGCGATCGAAGTCCTCACGATATTCGACTTCCTGATAAAATTCCCGTGTTGTCGTCGTGGCTTCTAATGCTTCTATGATTTCCCCTGGGGGTGGCGGCGCTTGTGGAATTATGTGTTCCCAGTTGGAGTGCATAATCTTTCTGGCTAAGGTTGACTTTTCCGTACATCAAGCAGGGGTCGCTGTTAGTAAAATCCAGGCGATCGCTAAACCGATGGCTACAAACAGCTTTAATATGACCCCTTTACCTGTCTTTAATTTCTCTTTCACCGATTCATAGAACCGAGTTACTTTCGGTTAGAAATAGCCTCCACATCATATCACCGCCTAGATTTTTTGTCAACCTGTTGGTGAGAGTTTAGAAACCCGGTTTTTCACCAGCCATCCCTTGGGGAAGGAGAAACTCTCCTAGAAACCGGGTTTCTCCTGGGGTGGGTGAGAGTTTAGAAACCCGGTTTCTCACCTGCCATCCCTTGGGGAAGGAGAAACTCTCCTAGAAACCGGGTTTCTCCTGGGGTGGGTGAGCGAAAAAAAACTGCCCCGGCTTTCACCAGAGCAGTTTTAAATTAGAACTCAGAAGTTACTTAGTATCCTAAACGGAACTCTATTTAGCCTGAGCGACTTCCATGATATCATCAACCAAAACGCCAGACTCTTCCATCTTGCCAATGTCGAGGATGGTCTTAATCACAGAGTCGGGGTTCAAACTCATCGAGTCAATACCCAACTCAACCAAGAACCGAGCAAACTCTGGATAGTCACTAGGCGCTTGACCACAAATACCAATCTTGCGACCATATTTCTTAGCTGCTTTGATGGCGATCGTGACCATCCGACGTACCGCCTCATTGCGTTCGTCAAAGATATGAGCCACCAGTGCGGAGTCACGGTCCAAGCCTAGAGTTAACTGGGTCAAGTCGTTCGAGCCGATGGAGAAGCCATCGAACACTTGAGCGAACTCATCAGCAAAGATGACATTACTCGGCAATTCGCACATCACATAAACCTGGAGGCCGTTTTCGCCCCGTTTCAGGCCATATTTCTCCATTTCAGCCAACACCTTGCGGCCTTCATCAGGAGTCCGACAGAAAGGAATCATCGGCACCACATTGGTCAGACCCATTTCGTCGCGCACCCGTTTCAGAGCCACACATTCCAGACCGTAGGCTTCCCGGTAGTTGGGGTCGTAGTAACGGGATGCACCCCGCCAGCCGATCATCGGGTTCTCTTCTTTGGGTTCAAACTGACGACCACCTAACAGGTTGGCGTATTCGTTACTCTTGAAGTCCGACATCCGCACAATCACTGGGTTCGGATAGAAAGCCGCTGCGATCGTGCCAATACCATGAGCCAGTTTATCAACAAAGAAGTCCGGCTTATGATCATAGAGTTTGGTCAGTTCGCCAATTTCCCGCTTAACTGATTCATCTTCCAGTTGGTCATACTTGAGCAACGCCAAGGGGTGAGCCTTAATATGATTAGCGATAATAAACTCAAGACGAGCCAAACCTACACCATCGCAGGGAATAGATGCCAAACCAAAGGCTTCTTCTGGGTTCCCCACATTCATCAGAATTTGAGTGCGGGTCTTAGGTAAGTTGTCCAGAACAGTTTCGTTCACATCAAAGGGCACTAACCCTTCATACACCCGTCCTTCTTCCCCTTCCGAACAGGAAACTGTAATGTCTTGTCCGGTCTTGACCACTTCCGTAGCATCTCCGCAACCAACGATCGCCGGAATACCCATTTCACGAGCAATAATCGCCGCGTGACAAGTCCGACCGCCAGCGTTAGTGACAATAGCACTGGAACGCTTCATAATCGGTTCCCAGTCGGGGTCAGTCTTGTTGGTAACTAATACTTCTCCCGGTTGGAAATCATCAATCCGGTGAACATCCATAATTACCCGTGCTTTACCCTGACCGATCATTTCGCCAACTGCACGACCGCGAGATAGCACGTTGCTAGTTCCGTTGAGTTTGTAAGACCGCAGGACACTGCCCGATTTTTGGGATTGTACCGTTTCTGGACGTGCTTGGACGATGAACAGTTCACCCGTGACACCATCTTTCGCCCACTCAATATCCATAGGTGTATAGCACCCACGAACTGTTGAGTAGTGATTTTCGATGATAACCGCCCATTCAGCCAGCTTCAGGATTTCATCATCTGTAATACAGAACTTCTCGCGTTCGGAAACTGGGACGCTTACGTTTTTGGTGAGTTTCGTGCCACCAATGTCGTAAACCATCTTCAGTTCTTTTGTGCCTAAGCGCTTCTCTAGGATAGGACGGAATCCTTGTTTCAGAGTAGGCTTGAATACAAAGTATTCATCAGGGTTAACTGCACCTTGTACCACGTTTTCCCCTAAACCATAGGCCGCTGTCACTAGGGCAGCATTCTTAAAGCCCGTTTCTGTGTCAATTGAGAACATGACACCGGAGGAAGCTAGGTCAGACCTAACCATTTTCTGTACACCCACCGACAAGGCAACATCGAAGTGATCAAAGCCTTTAATTGTCCGGTAGGAAATCGCCCGATCTGTAAAGATGGAAGCAAAACACTTATGGCAAGATTTTAAGACTGTATCTTCCCCATAAACGTTTAAGTATGTTTCTTGCTGACCTGCAAAACTCGCATCAGGCAAGTCTTCTGCTGTAGCACTAGACCGCACCGCTACGTCAATATCACTGGCATAGCGTTTGCATTCTTCCTTATAATCTGAATCGAACTTCTCACAGAATTCTGCTGAAGTCCCGTAACGTTCACACAGTTTTCTGTAATAACTAACAATTGCTTCTTCAAGTTCTGGAGGGAAGGGGGTATCTAGGATCAAAGCGCGAGCCTGCTTACCCCGCTGCCGCAGGTTGGGCATATCTTCTACATCTAGATCCGAGAACAGTTCGCGTAGTTTGACTTCTAAGCCCGCTTTTTCGATAAAGTAGCGATAAGCATAGGCCGTGGTAGCAAAACCTGTGGGAACGCTAACCCCTTGGGAGCCTAGCTGTTGGATCATCTCCCCTAGGGATGCGTTTTTTCCACCTACTAATGGAACATCGACAATTCCTACTTCCTCAAACCACAGTACGAATGCTTTTTCTTTATTTTCAACCATTATGAAATTCCTCCAAACTTGAATAACAGTCTGGTAGAGAGTACAGCCAAATCTTTCTACACTTCCAGAATATTCAGTCTTACTGATACTCTGATTTTCATGCAAATAGACTATCTGGCAATAGGTATGGCAAACCTTATTGCTCCAAAACTCAGCATTTAGACTTAGTTAATTTTGGTTTGACTGTCGATCTACAGGCTGAGATTTTTTTTCGTCACAGAGGGTTTTTTTTCCCTCTGTTTATAGAGTATTACTTTCTATAAAAATTACAATATAGTTTACTAAAGTTATCTTAGTTACCCAAAGTACAAAAATATTGCTATGATGGAAATACAGCCGCTTATTAAAAAAGTTTAAAACTTCTGTGGCGGTTGGTAACCACTAAAGTAAACCTTAAAATTTGTTAAAATGAAAGTTACAAAACATTGCGAAAACTCCCAAGCAGGCCCAATGTCAACTAGTTCGGAAAACTCTACTGAGACCGAACAGCCTTGTCCTATAGAATATATATTGGATAGAATTAATAGTAAGTGGTCTTTTTTAATTTTGCGGGAACTTTTGATAGATAACCGCCGTACTCATCAACTACAGGAAGCACTTCCGATTAGTACGAAAACCTTGACAATTCGGTTGAGGGAATTAGAAAAATATGGTATGATAGAAAGGAAGGTTTATCCAGAAATACCCCCTAGGGTAGAATATTCTCTCACACCTAGGGGACGAAATATCAAGCCAGTCATTGATGCCCTACAAGAGGCAGGAGAGGCTTGGTTATCTGATGAACAGGTAGTCGGAGGTAGTTAAACTTCGACTTTTACGCCTCTCCAGAAGGCGATATAACCTTGGATCTTCTGGGCAGCGGGTAATGGGCTAGGATAATACCAAGCAGCATCTTTGTTAACTTCGCCTCCCACCTCCAGGGTATAGTAACTAGCGACCCCCTTCCAGCCACAGGTGGTGTGGGTGTCGCTATTTCGGAAGTATTCTTTTTTAACGGAGTCTGGGGGGAAATATTGATTGCCTTCGACGACTTCACAATTATTGCTTTCGGCAATAACGACCCCATTCCAAATTGCTTTGGCCATAAAATTTTCCTAAACTCAAGTTTTGTGATGGCTTAATTATACATAGTTTTTGATGGTTGGTGAGGGGATAACTTCTAACCTGCTTCTGGACAACAATTATGATGTTGGCGTTGCAGATAGTCTTCGAGTGCGGCTACGGACATGGGTTGAGCGAGTAGATATCCTTGGATGGTTTGATATTTCAGGTTTTGTAGTTGTCTGAGTTGACCTTGGGTTTCGACCCCTTCAGCTACTAAGTTGATATCTAAACAGTTGGCCATTAAGGCGATCGTTCTGACAATTTCAACACTTTTCTGATCTCGTTCCATACCGCTAATAAATGATTTATCAACCTTAATGGTGTCGAAGGGGAAATTGTGGAGATAGCTTAAAGATGAATACCCGGTGCCAAAATCATCTATACATAGGTTAATTTTACGGGATTTGATTTGTTTTAAGATGTCGGTAATATCTTCGGCATTATTCATTAAGGCGGTTTCGGTAATTTCGAGTTGAATTTGTTGGGGGGGAATTTCAGTAACTTTTAAGATATGATCAATTTGGCTTAATAAATTGGGCTGCATCAGTTGTATCACGGAAACATTAATGTTAATAAACATGGAGGCGACCTGGGGAAATTGCGATCGCCACTGTTGAAATTGCCAACAAGCCTGACCAAATCCCCAGGTTCCCAAGGGAATAATAAAACCGGTTTCTTCCGCCAAAGGAATAAATTCAAAGTTAGAAATAAGCTGAGTGTTATTATACCATCTAATCAGGGATTCAAAGCCGACTATTTTGAGGGTCTCAGCGCCGAAAATTGGTTGATAATAAAGCTGAAACTTACGGTCATTAAAGTCTCGTCTCATTTGATTATCCAACTCTAGCTGACGACTAGCATAGGCTTTAAATTCGTGATTAAATATCGTATAACTTGTATTGGGGGAACGGCGACATTGATGCACAGCTAATTCTGCTGCTTGTAACATTTATTCGGGATTTTCCCCACAGTCATAACTCAAAGCCAACCCCATTTTTACCTGTTTAAAAAGTTCATGTTCTGAGAGATTAAATGGTTGAATAAACAGATGGCTAATATAATTGAGAATTTGATGGGCTGATTCCAAGTCTCCTACCTGTTCCCAGAGAATGATAAACTCATCAGCCATACCGACTCTAGCAATCATGACGGCATCAGGAAGATAGGTAGTCAGGCGGTTAGTGATAGCGATTAATAGCTGTTATGAGAATTCATATCCCAGGGTATATTTAATGGATTTGAAATGGACAACATCAAGGTGAATAACTGCAAATGTATGATTTTATGGGTGAGTTTGTTTTAATAAAGACTCCAGTTTATCTAACAAGAAAGACCGCCAAGGCAGTTTAGTCAAAGAGTCATATTCAATGTAGCTTCTCAGTTGCTTTTGTAACTTAATATATTCGGTAATTTTGCTTAAAATTATCAGTAATTGCATGGTTTTTGTGGATGCCATTTTATGGTTCATTTCCTGAAGCGATCGCTGATATTTTTGGAGAAGCTGATATAATAAAAGGCTGGTAATAGCCATAAATATTAAGCCTTTGAAAGTAGTCAGATAAGTAAACTGGCTATAATTACCAATAATAGTTTCTATAGCCTGATCAGAAATGAGTATCCAGACCGCGCCAATAACAGCGTAACTGAGGACTATTCGACGAGGGAGGTCTTTGGTTAATGTATGTATATTCATGGTCAAAGCCATTGACAAGGTAAACATCAGAGCATAGACTCTGTTATGGTGAAACCAGGATGGCTCACCATTATGGAGTCTTACCCATTAACAGTATTCTATCTGAGATGCTACAATGTCCAGTGTTTATGGAATTAATGGGAGTGAAAATGTGTGCCTAGATTCGCTTGAATAGCAGTAATTGCTACTGTATTAACAATATCGGTGACGGTGCAACCGCGACTCAAATCATTAACGGGTTTTTTCAATCCCTGCAAAATTGGTCCGATCGCCACAGCATTAGCTGATCGCTGTACAGCCTTGTAAGTATTATTCCCGGTATTCAAATCGGGAAAAATAAAAACCGTGGCACGACCAGCCACCTGGCTATCAGGTAGCTTAGTTTTAGCGACACTCTCATCAATAGCAGCATCATACTGGATCGGGCCTTCAATTTTCAAGTCGGGGCGCAGTTGACGAGCGATGATGGTAGCTTGCTTAACCTTTTCGACATCCTCACCCTGTCCGGATTCTCCAGTAGAATAAGACAACATAGCCACCCTAGGTTCAATGCCAAACATTTGAGCAGTCAAAGCGGAACTGATAGCAATATCAGCCAATTGTTGAGGATTAGGATTAGGATTTACGGCACAGTCGCCATAAACCAAAATCCGATCTTCCAACCCCATTAAAAAGACACTAGAGACAATAGAAGTACCGGGAATGGTGCGAATAAACTCCAAAGCGGGGCGGATCGTGTGACCTGTGGTATGGACTGCTCCCGACACCATACCATCAGCGTGTCCCTTATAAACCATCATGGTACCAAAATAGCTAACATCGAGCATGACATCATAGGCCCCGTCTTTAGCAATACCCTTATGTTTACGGAGATTAAAATAGGTTTCAGCATAGTCTTCATACCAGGGGGATCTAGCCGGATCAATAATCTGGACTTGGGATAAATTCAAACCGAGGGCGGCAATACGTCCGCGAATTTCTGCTTCTGAACCTAATAAGGTAATATCTGCGACTCCCCGCCGCCACAAAATCTCAGCGGCTTGTAAAATCCGATCTTCGCGTCCTTCGGGTAGAACAATATGCTGTCGATTAGCTTTAGCCCTTTGAATCAATTGATACTCAAACATGATCGGAGTCATGCGAGAGGGACGGGAAACCTGTATGCGCTCCTCAATTTGACCCAAGTTGACATGAGTTTCAAATAACCCCAAAGCTGAGGCAATTTTGCGATCGTTGTCCGGGGTAATAGCACCATGTACCCGGTCTACATTCATGGCAGTTTCGTAGGTATCAGTCTTAACTGTGATCATGGGAACTGCCCAATGGGGACATCCATCGATGAGGCTTTGGATAGTGGCTGGTAGTTCCAGACCGCCACTAAGAATAATTCCGGCAATATTAGGATAGTTCTCGGAAGTAGCGGCGACGGCGCAGGCGAGAATAATATCAGCCCGATCGCCTGGGGTAATAATTAGGCTACCTTCTTTGAGGTATTTGAGGAAATTGGGAACTTGCATGGCGGCGACGCGCAAATCAAAAACCTCGCGGTTAAGGCGATCGTCGGATGGGCCATAGATTTGTTGACCGCCGAGTTTCTGGGCAATTTCGGCGACTGTGGGTTTAGCTAAAATGGGTTCTTCTGGAATGACAAATAGGGGATCTGGAAATTTCCAGAGAGTTGTCAACTGTTCCATAATTCCTGGAACATTGTGGTTATCGACACGGTTAACTACAGTAGCGGCGATCGCGCAACCTTCTTCAATAAAGGCTTCCCGTTCGGCTAGTAAGGCACTCATTAATTGATTGGGGGTTTTACCGCTACCGCTGGCTACAATCAAAATGGGACAACCTAGGTGGTTAGCAAATCGGACGTTAAAATCAAACTCGAAGGCGGAAGCGATATCAGTAAAATCGGTTCCCTCGCAGACTACAAAATCACAATCTTGCTCAACGGCTTTATATTTTTCGATGACTTGCTTAATGACTTCATCATAGCGACCCTCACCAATCAAATTTTGAGCTTCTTCGTGGGTGAGAGCATAGTAAGATTCATAGGGTAGGGCTTGGTGTAGGCGACTGCGAACTAATTGGATATCTCTGTCAGGAGTGGTGTGACTACGAATAATGGGACGGAAAAATCCCAATTTTTGAATTCGTTTGGAAAGCAATTCTATGATTCCGAGTACGACTAGGGATTTGCCACTCCCGGGTTCAATGGTAGCAATGTAGAGGTTCTCAGCCATTCCTTTCACTCCTAGTTATGTCCTGCCCTCCCATGCTACACCAATGAAAACTTACCCGATCTGTGGGGGGAGAAAGACCGGGTGAATAGGAATTATGGATTGGGCGCTAGTGGGTTAAGTTTAGCGCCATTTGGCGATCAGTTGGCCGGGTTTACTGGGGTCTCCGCTCAATTCTACTCCTCGGTCATTAGCTGCTAGGTGACGCAGGATTTTATATAGGGTTTCTACCTGTTCCTGGGCATCTATTTTGGTGGCTAAGTCGGAGATAGAAATACCTTGGCTATGGCTGCGTAAGGCTTGTAAACTTTGGTGTTGTAACTCTAGAACCTGGGCGGCGGCTTTTTTCCCGGCTTCGACTCCCGGTTGGTGATAGGCGTTGATGTTGACTAGGGAAGCATATAGACTGACAGCACGTTCATAGAGAGCGACTAGAGCGCCTACAGTGTATGGATTTACTTCGGTAATAGTTACGGTAATGGAGTCTCGTTGGTTGTCGTATAGAGCCTCTCGTGTGCCTTGTAGGAAGCCTGAGAGATAGTCTCCGGCGGTGACTCCGGGTTCGATTTCTGAGGATGGTCCTTGGCGATCGCGTAGGACTTCGATAAAGGTGGCGAAGAAGTTAGGAACCCCATCTCGAAGCTGTTGGACGTAGGCGTGTTGGTCTGTGGAACCTTTGTTACCGTAGACGGAGATACCTTGGTTGACGATGTTTCCATCTAGGTCTTTTTCTTTTCCCAAGGATTCCATGACTAATTGTTGCAGATAACGGCTCAAGAGTATGAGTCTGTCCTTGTAGGGGAGAATTACCATATCTTTTTGACCACGGCCACCTCCGACGGCATACCAACATAGGGCCAGCAGGGCGGCGGGGTTGGTTTTGATGTCGGGTTGGCGGGTGGCTATATCCATGGTTTGAGCCCCTTGGAGTAGGGCATGAATATCTATGCCTTGTAGGGCGGCGGGAAGTAGTCCTACGGCTGACATTTCCGAGGTGCGACCACCGATCCAGTCTTCCATGGGGAAGGTTTCCAACCATCCTTGGCTGGTGGCTTCTTGGTAGAGTTTACTACCGATTTGGGTAGTGGCGATCGCTTGATCGGGAAAGTGGAGGTTTTGCTTGAGTAAGGCTTGTTTAACTTCCATCATGCCGTTACGGGGTTCTGGGGTGCCGCCGGATTTGGAAATTACTAAGATTAGGGTACTCTTTAGGCGATCGCCTAGTCGTTGCAGAATCCGATCTATGCCATCGGGGTCACTATTATCAATAAAGTGGATGTTGATCAGTGGGTAATCTGGGGCTAAAGCATCAGCCACAAATTGTGGTCCTAGGGCTGATCCTCCAATACCAATGGAGAGTAAATCTGTAAATTTTTCGGCTTGGGGGGGTTTAATCTCACCCTTATGGACTTTAGCGACAAAGGTTTCTATTTTGTTAACTGTGTCGATAATTTGCTGTTTGATTTGGGGAGTAGGTGCTAACTCCGGGTTTCGCAGCCAATAATGGCCTACCATTCGCTGTTCATCTGGATTAGCGATCGCCCCACCTTCGAGGGCTTCCATGTCTCGAAATGCCCCGTCAAACTTGGGCTTCATGGCTTCCAGAAAAGCCTGATCAAACCTAATCCGACTGATATCGAGGTACAGTCCTATTTCTTCGTGGTAGTACAGCCAGTCTTGGTATCTTTGCCAGAGTGTAATGGCATCCATAATCACTGTTTCCCCGTTATGTACAAGTTGCCAGTCCAGAACATCTATGAGGGTTTAACCGCTTTTACCCTTCCGCAATTCATTGATAGAGCCTTATCTATCAGCACATATTCTACAACAGTTCTCAAAACTTAAACATGGGGTTTAGGCAGAATTCTCAGAAACTTGACGATTTGGCCCGTCATCTCTAGGCCGATTAAATAGCGATCGATGGTGAATCGATAAAAAATACCAGTCGAACCCACCGCACGAAATTCCGGTAATTCTTGTAAGCGATTAATTTGGGGAAACTTGACGAAAACGATTTGATAAACTCGCCAATAGGCATCCGTGTCTAAGGCAGTTAAGTCTTGTAAAAAAGAGCGTGCATAACGAACTTCAACATTCACGTAAACCTCTTGGGAGCGTGGAAGCCCCGTGTCTTTAGACCGGGGAGGAAACGCGACAGGGGGACTTTAGT
>NZ_JBIMLI010000082.1:9316-21927 GCF_051859755.1 Limnospira sp. | reverse complement strand
GGTCAGCCGCTTGAGTCGGTTTTCCTCTCCGTGATCAATCACGGAGCTTCCAACCCTCCCAGGAGTTTTACGTGATAGCAACTTTAGGATAATGATAAATACAACAGGACCCATGGAGTGGGTCAGCGCGATTTCCACTCGTCCATCGTTAGAAGCAGCAGTGACGGAGGTAGTTAAACAATGTCAAGAATCGCTGAAATCTTCGCCAGATCTAGGTTTGGTGTTTATCTCTTCGGCGTTTAGCAGTGATTATCCCAGACTCATGCCATTATTAGCGGAACAGCTTTCGGTGCGGGTGCTAATTGGCTGTACAGGTGGCGGTATAGTTGGTATGCAGACGGAAACACAGGTCAAAGAAATCGAGGGTAAACCCGCATTAGGCTTATGTTTAGCCCATCTTCCGGGGGTTGATATTTGTCCGTTTCATCTAAATACCAATGATCTCCCTGATTTAGATAACCCCCCAGAGGATTGGGTAGAATTAATTGGGGTGCATCCCCAAAATGACCCTCAATTTATTTTGTTGATTGACCCGTTTTATGGGAAGATTAATGATCTACTCCAAGGGTTAGATTATGCCTATCCAGAATCGCCGAAAGTGGGAGGATTAGCTAGTTCTGGGATGATGGGTTGGGCGACGGCTGTATTTTGTAACGGCGAGATGTACTCTGCTGAAGCTGTGGGAGTGGCCTTAACGGGAAATATTGTCTTAGAAACTATTGTCGCCCAGGGATGTCGTCCCATTGGTGAACCATTACGGGTGAGTCAAGGGGAAAGAAATATTATCTTGACGGTGGAGAAATGTTCGGAAACTGATGGTCTGAATATTAACGATCGCCGTGAAGTTGCGCCTTTAGAAGCACTACAGGAATTGATAGCGGAATTGGGGGAAGATGACCGCAAACTGGCTCAAAATTCGTTATTTGTAGGTGTGGCGCGCGATGAGTTTAAAGCTAAATTAGAATCGGGGGATTTTTTAATTCGTAATTTGATGGGAGTTGACCCCAGAGTGGGGGCTATGGCTATAGGCGATCGCGTTAGACCAGGACAACGCATTCAGTTTCATTTGCGCGATAGTCGCACTTCTGCGGAAGACTTGAAAGGCTTGCTAAGTGGTCACCAGAAGCTGACAGAAACGACGGCACCAGTGGCCACGGAAGGGGCGCTGATATTTTCCTGTTTGGGACGGGGAGAAAATCTTTATGGTCAGCCAGATTTTGACTCGAATCTGTTTCGGGAGTATTTTAAAATACCCCTAACGGGATTTTTCTGTAATGGTGAAATCGGACCCGTGGGAAATGCTACATTTTTGCATGGGTATACTTGTGTGTTTGGCATTCTGCGTCAACGGTAATATTTGAAGATCACATCATGCAAATCAAAAAAGCGTTAGTAACAGGGGCTTCATTCGGTATTGGTGAAACCTTTGCTAGACAAATAGCAGCCCAAAAGGGCGATCTGGTTTTGGTAGCCCGATCGCAAGATAAACTGGAAAACTTAGCCGGGGAGTTACAATCCCAATATGGGGTAAAAGTCCAGGTAATCAGCCAAGACCTCACGGAAGCCAACGCCGGACAGGTAATCTTTGACCAGGTGGCGGGGGGACCTGAGACGGTGGATCTGCTGGTGAATAATGCCGGGTTTGGGGACTATGGACCTTTGGATGAGCGATCGCTCACTAAACAATTGGCAATGGTGCAACTCAATGTTACCGTCCTGGTAGAGTTGACCTATCTATTCCTGGGGGTGATGAAAGCCCGCCGCTTTGGGGCGATCGTCAATGTATCATCGATCGCCGGATATCAAGCCCTACCCTATATGTCTGTATACTCTGCCACTAAAGCCTTTGTGGTCAACTTTAGTCAGGCTATATGGGCAGAAAATCAGGATACAGGGGTGCGGATTTTATGCCTTTGTCCTGGCCCGACAGAATCGAATTTTTTTGAAAATGCCGAATTTCCCCAGTCCATGAAAAGCTCTGGTAACAATTATGCCAGCGCCGCCGAAGTGGTGAAGGAAACCCTCTCTAGCTTAGACAAAAAAGACTCTACCCTGGTGACCGGAGGCATCTCTAATCAGATTATTGTCAACTTACCTCGGTTAATGCCCAGAGATATCATAGCCAGTTTGGTAGAAAAGCAATTCCGACCCAAAGGGTAGCTTGACCCTGTGTTTAGCCTAATTTATCAATTCAATAAGCTGTGGTAGATGTTTTCTGCCACAATGGTTTGTTAAACCGTTTGTGCTTTGTGCAAATCGGAGCAGATTTCAAAAAAACAATTTTGGTTATGAAGCGTTATCGTTCAATTTTGGCTTGTGTTTTGGCATTTGTAACCGCCTTCGTGGTGGGTTGCAGTTCTCCTGTGGCGGTGGAACCTCCCAGCTATAGCAGTATTCAGCTTGAAAAAATCCAGGAGTATAAGTCTAATATCGCGGCTATACGCGATCGCTCCACCACAGAACTGGCAGGTTATATCCAAAAGGGTGACTGGATCAATATCGATAATTTTGCTCACGGTCCCTTTGGTACTGTACTTCAGGAAATGAACTATGTAGTTCGCAACCTACTTCCCAATGAACAACCAGAAGCCCGCAAGTTGTCCCGCGAGGTGTTTGAGCATTTACAGGATATGAGTGAGGCGGCGGCTAAAGCCGATCGCCAACAGGCTGCTATCAGCTATCAGGAAGCCCTGAAAGACCTGGATTTGTTTTTGAGCAAATTTCCCCAAGTTTAGGGAATAGGTAGTTAGGGAAGGGTATATGGTGGCTTATGACTAGGGTTGTGATTGTCGGGTGTGGCATTATCGGGGCGGCGATCGCCTATGAACTTAGTCTGGTGTCGGGGTTAACCGTCACCGTGGTAGATCGTCATCCACCCGCTACCCAGTCAACCGCCGCCGCTTTGGGGGTATTAATGGGGGTCATCAGTCACAAAACCAAGGGGCGGGCTTGGGCTTTACGGCGCGACAGTATGGCTCGCTATGAAACCCTAATTCCTGAATTGGAAGCCTGTAATGGGTATGCCATTCCTTTTAACCGCCAAGGGATTTTGATGTTAGGGTTTGAGGGGGAAAATTGGCATCGTTGGCAGGAATTAGCTACTATCCGCCGTGAACAAGGTTTTCATCTGGAGTTAATGGATCAGCCAACTGTGCGATCGCATTATCCCCAGATTGATTGTTCGCGAGTCACAGGGGCTATATATTCCCCAAGCGATCGTCAAGTTAACCCCACAACCATAACTAAGGCTTTGGTCGAAGCCGCCCAAAAAAATGGGGCTACATTTAACTTTGGTGTTAATGTCGAGGGCTGGGAAATTACCCAGTTGGGTCATGGTCAGAAACTCTGTCAGCGCCTAAATACTGACTCTGGAAGCCTTCCGGCTGACTGGGTGGTGGTGGCGGCGGGTTTGGGGACTACACCCCTACTTCAGAGCCAATCTTTGCCCTCTGGGTTAACCATTAAACCCGTCCTCGGACAAGCCCTCAAGTTCCGCTTTCGTGAACCTTTGGGGGGTAATCATCCCCAACCTGTGATTACAGGAGATGATGTGCATATTGTACCTTTGGGGGGTTCTGAATATTGGGTGGGTGCAACCGTGGAATTTCCAGACCCCAGCGGGGAAGTCCAACCGCAACTACAACAAGTTGATTTTCTTCTGGAAAGGGCGATCGCTATTTGTCCCGCCCTCGCCCAAGGGGAAATTATCCACCAATGGCATGGGCTAAGGCCCCGTCCCGAAGGTAGACCCGCCCCCGTTATCGGTCCTTTGGCGGGTTTTGGTAATGTCCTACTCGCTACGGGACACTACCGCAACGGCGTGTTATTAGCCCCAGCAACTGCTTTAGAAATACGTCAGATGATTAATGGTGGCATTTAGACCGCCAAAAACTCTTTAATTAGTTCCGCGCTGAGATCTTCGGTTAAGCCAGAGGCAACTATTCCGCCTTTTTGCATGGCATAATAGCGATCGGCTTGGCGGACAAAGTGTAAATGCTGTTCCACCAATAGCACAGAAATTCCCCTAGTTTCAATAATCCGCCGCACCGCTGCTTCAATTTCTAGGATAATTGAAGGTTGAATGCCCTCTGTGGGTTCATCTAAGACTAATAGACGTGGCTTTCCCATTAACGCCCTGGCGATCGCTAACTGTTGCTGCTGACCACCGCTAAGGTCTCCCCCCATACGAGACAGCATAGTTTTTAACACTGGGAATAAATCAAAAATATCCTCTGGTATTTCTCTTTTACCTCTCCCGACTTCCCCAGAGGCTTCTAAGCCTAACAGGAGATTTTCCTGCACCGTGACGCGGGGGATAATTTCTCGCCCTTGGGGAACATAACCAATGCCTAATTTAGCCCGTTTGTGGGTGGGAATTTGGGTAATGGGAACATCGGCAAATTTTACCTGTCCGGTGCGGGGTTTGAGTAGTCCCATGATGGTTTTTAATAAGGTAGTTTTTCCCACACCATTACGACCAATTAGACAAACCATCTCCCCGACCGGAACACTTAAATCAACATCGCGTAAAATGTGGCTTTCTCCGTAATAAACATTCACACCAGAAACCTGTAACATTAGGTTTGATGGGATAATATGGGGTTGGATATCCGCTTGAGTTGATGTCATTTTACTTACTCCTCTTTTCCTAAATAAACCTCAATCACTCTGGGGTCATTTTGCACCTGTTCCATATTTCCCTCACACAAAACCGAACCTTGATGTAATACTGTCACCTGACGCGCTATTTGTCGGACAAATTCCATATCATGTTCAATCACAATAATTGAGTGGCTTTCCGCTAAGGCTAACAATAAATTACCGACGTTTTCCGTTTCCTCATCAGTTAGTCCCGCCACCGGTTCATCAACTAATAATAAATCGGGGGACTGGGCGACTAGCATACCAATTTCTAGGCGCTGCTTTTCACCGTGGGCTAAAAATTCGGCTTTTAAATCTCCTTTGGCTGCTAAACCCACCGTTTCCAACAGTCCCGCCATCGTTCGTTTTTCCCCAGAAATAGGGCGACGAAATAGGGTGGTAAACACATTTTTATTTTGATTAACCACCAGATCCAAATTTTCGGCTACCGTCAAATTTAGATAAACTCTGGGAGTCTGAAACTTGCGACCAATTCCTAGCCGGGCGATTTTATATTCCGGGATATTTCGTAAATTCCGCCCCTTAAATTTAACTTGTCCTTCGGTGGGTTGAACTTTTCCGGTGATGGTATCTAAAAAGGTGGTTTTTCCCGCACCATTAGGGCCGATAATTACCCGCAATTCCCCAGCTTTCATGCTAAAGTTAAGGTTATTGAGGGCTTTAAAGCCATCAAAATTGACGGTAACATTTTCGATTTCTAAGATGTTCATTGCCAGTCCATTAATCCACTCAATATTAACTCTCAAGTTCTTCGCGTTCTAGTTGCAATTCTGGGTCTTCTTCTAGTTGAGGGTAGGTCATTATGGGCTGTCGGAAACCTAATAGCGATCGCATATATTCCCAACCATCTGTCCGTAACCATCCCACTATACCACTAGGGAGAACTGTCACCACAATTAAGAATAATGCGCCTTGAAAAAACAGCCAAACTTGGGGGAATTGTTCACTGAGGAAGGTTTGACCGAGGCGAACTAAGACAGTTCCCAAAATCGCCCCCACCAGAGTCGCCCTACCACCAACGGCGACCCAAATCACCATTTCAATAGAAAAGGCTACCTCCATAAAACTAGGGGTGATAATACCACTTTGAACAGTATATAATGCCCCAGCAATTCCGGCGATCGCCCCAGAAATAGCAAAGACCAAAACCTTAAACCCCGTGGGGTCATAGCCGGAAAATCTCACCCGATTTTCATCATCTCGAATGGCTACCAATAAACGCCCAAACCTCCCACTGGTCAGCCACCGACACAGTAAATAAATTAAAATAATCAACAGAATAGACAATTCATAAAATACCAGTTGGGCGGCGGGGGAACCCGCCTGAGTCCCAAAAATCATAGTGGTATCTGTTTTGAGTCCATTGCTTCCGTTGATATATTTTTGTTGACCGTTAAACAGATGAAAAAATACCAGCAAAGCTGCCTGGGTGAGGATGGAAAAGTAAACCCCTTTAATGCGGTTACGAAATACCAAATATCCCAATATTGCCGCCACGATACCGGGAATCAAAAAGATGGCAACTAGGGTAAACGGAAACGAATAAAATGGCTCCCAAAACCAGGGGAGTTGTTCAACTCCATAGAGCATAAAAAAGTCGGGGATTCGACCTTCGGGAAGCTGTAACTGTAAATACATAGCCAGGGCGTATCCTCCCAGGCTAAAAAAGATGCCATGTCCTAAACTTAGCAGCCCTGTATATCCCCAGATTAAATCAATACCGAGGGCGACAATAGATAGGGATAAGAAACGCCCCAATAGCTTTAATCTAAAGGCTGGCAAAGCTAAAGGCATTATCACACCCAAAATAATAGCGATCGCTATTATTACCCCAATTTCAATGAGTCGCTGTTGTTGCTTCTGTTTTTGTTGGGCGACCCTACCGATTTCCTGATTCATATATATGACCCAATTAACCTTAATTAACCATGGATAAAATGTTGATTTTTAAAGTGTTCGCAAATCCCAATCTACAACTCAGCAGTTCTGCCTTTAGGCGGGAAAATGCCCGCAGGTTTAATTTGCAAAAAGGCAATAATTAGCGCAAAGACTAACACCTTAGACATACTGGTTGTCGCAAAGAAACTCAAGAAATCGACCACAGGCTGTAGAACATCCACAGAGGATAATAAGAACGCCAATGTTCCCGAACCAATCAAATAAATTAAGCTACCAATAACTAAAGCGGCTAACACCGTCCCCAGCAAATTTCCCACCCCACCAACTACCACCACCATAAAGGTATCAACGATATAATTTTGTCCGGTATTCGGTCCAACTGAACCCAATAAAGTAATCGCACAACCTGCTACCCCAGCCAGTCCCGAACCCATGGCAAATGTCAAAGCATCAACCTGGTCTGTAGGGATACCCAGACAAGCACTCATTTGGCGATTTTGAGTTACTGACCTAATCCTTAAACCCCAATTAGAGCGATTAAGAAATAGGTAAATCAACCCCAAACATACCAACCCCAGAATAATAATAAATACCCGCGCATAAGGAACTTGAAAATTCCCTAGGGCGAACCCTCCTCGTAACCAAGCGGGGGCGGTCACATCGACATTTCGGGCGCTAAACCAGGGTCGAGTCAAAACTTGTCCAGCCGCGTTACCAATCAGAATACTAGCGGTTGTAGAAATTCCGATAGATAAGACTAACAAAACCCCCATAGCCCAATTGCGAATTTTCTCCCAGTCCTGGCGACGCTTAACCCAGAATAACCCCCCAAAAAACAAGAGGCAAAATAAGCCCAAACCAATTACCATTTGCCAGTTGACACTACGGACAAATTGGCGTAGAATTAGACTAACCCCCCAAGTGGCTAATAAGGTTTCTAAAGGTCTGCCATATAGGTATCGAATCACGCCTCTTTCTAAGAAGAACCCGACTAAAGCGGCGACAATGAAGGCGACGGGAATAGCCAGGATTATATAGAAATTAAACAGGGGTTCTCCCAGGGGTCTAAAGATATTCTGCACAACAAATGTGGCATAAGCACCCAGCATCATTAACTCTCCGTGGGCGAGATTAATTACCCCCATTAATCCAAAGGTGATTGATAGTCCTAAAGCCGCCAGGAGTAAGACGGAACCGATACTGATGCCATTAAAAAAAGCGATCGCAAGTTCTTGCATTTTTCAAGATTTAAACAACATAGATTCAGGCTATTTAGGAAAGGGCAACCCTTCCGAGTTGCCCTTAATTTAGGAACCTTTAAACCCCTTCCATTCGGAATCTTTCGCCACGGGCGGGGTCAGTCCAATCGCAGGCATAACCCCTGGTGCTAGGAACATACTGATTCCAGGGTAATGGTTCAACCGGACCATCGGAAGACCAGATAATATCAAATAAACCATCATCACGGATTTGACCAATTCTCACAGTCTTAGATAAGTGATGATTAGGATTAAGAGTTACTAACCCATGGGGGGCTTGTAATTGCTGACCTATTGCCGCCGCCCTAACGGCTTCTAAATCGTCCGCTGTCCCGGCTTGTTCAACTGCTTGTTTCCACAGATAAACCATAGTATAAGCAGCCTCCATGGGGTCATTAGTAACCCGGTCTTGACCATGTTTAGCCTTAAATGCCTCCACCCAAGTCTGATTTTCTGGGGTCTCTACAGTTTGAAAATAGTTCCAAGAGGCATAGTGTCCAATGAGGAACTCTCGGCCGATTTGTCGCACTTCTTCCTCAGCGATACTCACGGACATAACCGGGTATAAATCCGGTGTTAATCCTGAACCCTGTAGCTGTTTAAAGAAAGCGACATTACTATCACCATTTAGGCTATTAAAAATAACTCCACCGTTGGGCAATGCCTGCCTAATCTTGGTAATGATTCCGGTAACTTCTGTATTTCCTAAAGGTAGATAATCTTCCCCGACGGTAGTGCCACCTTTAGCCATAAGCTGTTCTTTAATAATGGTGTTGGCTGTGCGGGGGAACACATAGTCAGACCCGACCAAAAAGAACTCTCGACCTTTATTTTCTAATAGCCAATCGACCGCTGGTTCAATTTGTTGATTGGGTGCAGCCCCAGTATAAAAAATATTCCGAGAACATTCCTGACCTTCATATTGCACGGGATACCATAACATATGGTTCCGGGATTCAAACACATCTTTAACTGCTTTACGACTGGCAGAAGTCCAGCAACCAAAAACGGTAACCACTTGGTCTTGGTCAATGAGTTTTTCGGCTTTTTCGGCAAAGGTCGGCCAGTCAGAAGCGCCATCTTCAACTACTGCTTCAATCTGTTTTCCTAACACACCTCCGGCTGCATTTATTTCAGCGATCGCCATTTTTTCCGCTTCCACAACCGTGGTTTCACTAATTGCCATAGTTCCACTTAAAGAGTGGAGAATACCCACCTTAATCGTATCGCCTGTAGTTTGAGTTGTGGCATCTTCCGAGGGAGTACCACAGGCTTTTAAGAGTACACTAGCACCCAAGGTAGCCGATCCATACAATAAAAACTTGCGTCGCCCTAATCTTCTGTTTATCATATCAATTTTACCAGTTGTAACGGGAACTAATCGAAGCCGGAAATTCTCACAAGTTTGACAATTTATTTTTAATTACTAGCCAATTTCCGAGAGTTGATGCTACTTGAGTAAATTTAAGACCGATTACATACCACCAAGCTTAGTTTTACCATGGATAAATCTACTCAAGCCCATAGACTTAATTAAGCATTTACCCTTAGCTAACTTGGTGACAGAGAAATGGTCTTAACTTTTACTTAACTTTAAGGCTAGTCGTGTATCCTAGGCTAAGTCAACCGCAAAAAATGTAGCTATTAATACAGTTTTCCGGTCAAAAGTGAGCATTGGGGGCTAATCATCAGTTATGGAGGTTAACAAGTATGTGTTACCGGAATATGATACTATACAAAAGTTTTGTTTCTGGTTGTGGACATTTTCAGCTAAATAGCGATCGCATGAATGTTGAATGGTTGAGTATTGCCATGTTTATCGTGGCTTTAATAGTGTTAGCATTAGGCTATCCGGTGGCTTTTTCCCTGGGTGGTGTCGCCTTAATTTTCACCCTAATTGGCATAATTTTCGGAGTATTTGACCCCATTTTATGGTCAGCCATGCCACAGCAGATATTTGGGATTATGAACAATTTTACACTGCTGGCAATTCCCTATTTTATTTTCCTAGGTTCAATGCTAGAAAAAACAGGCATAGCGGAAAACCTGTTAGAAACCATGGGAATATTATTCGGAAGAATGCGGGGAGGATTAGCGATCGCAGTAATTATAGTAGGAGGACTCCTAGCCGCCACCACCGGAGTAGTCGCCGCCACCGTCATAGCTATGGGCTTAATTTCCCTCCCCACCATGGTACGCTACAGCTATAATCCCAGACTCGCCGCCGGAGTAATTGTAGCATCAGGAACCCTAGGGCAAATCATCCCCCCCAGTGTAGTCTTAGTAGTCCTAGGAGATCAATTAGGAATTTCCGTTGGCAACCTATTTATTGGCTCAGTAATTCCCGGATTATTAATGACCACCGCCTTTATTATTCATGTAGCGATCGCCTCCTGGTTACGCCCGGATCTCGCCCCCGCCTTACCCACAGAAGTCATCACAGCACCCGGTCTCAAACAGCGAATCATCAAAGTATTAATTCCGCCCATATTACTGATTTTGTTAATCTTGGGAAGTATATTTTTTGGCATAGCCACACCCACAGAAGCCGGAGCCGTGGGATGTGTCGGAGCAATTATCCTAGCCGCTTTTAACCGTCAACTGACCAGAGACAACCTATATCGCGCTTGTGATGCCACCCTACGAACCACCAGTATGGTAATATTTATCCTGATAGGTTCACGAGCTTTTAGTTTAGTATTTCGGGGACTAGGGGGAGACAACGTAGTTAAAGATATGTTCCTCAATCTTCCTGGGGGTCAAATCGGCTTTTTGCTCATCTCCATGTTAATCGTATTCCTGTTGGGATTCTTTATCGATTTTTTCGAGATCGTCTTTATCGTAGTTCCCCTTTTACTTCCCATTGCTCAAAGCTATAATATGGATTTAGTCTGGTTCGGGGTATTATTAGGCGCTAATTTACAAACCTCCTTCCTCACCCCTCCCTTTGGCTTTGCCCTATTTTACCTACGGGGTGTGGCTCCTGCGTCTATCAGCACCGAAGACATTTATCACGGTGTGATTCCATTCATCACCCTACAGCTTATCGTTTTAGGGTTGATAGTCGTCTTTCCCTCCCTGGTCAACTTTTTGCCAGATCTGGTTCAGAACATCGGCCGTTAGAATACATATAGTTAGCAAAATTCCTTATTTGTGCAATTAGATAATCATTATGGCGAAACCCACTCAGGAACAGTTACAACAAGAACTCGAGCAAACTAAATCCGAATTGCGTGATGTTTGGGAGGAATTAGAACGAGTCCAGTCTCAGTTTGAACAGGTATCCGGGGAACTCCAACAGGCTCAGACCCAAATTCCACAGCAGGAAACAGCCTATGATACTGACTGTCAACAGGAATTAGAAGCGGTCCGGTCTCAGTTAAATCAGGTTTTGGCGGAATTGGAGCAGGCTAAGGCTCAAATTCACCAGCAGGAAGCGGAAAAAGCACAACTGGAGTCCCTACAACAAGAGCTACAGACTACTCAAGATAGTTTGAACACCACTCGCACCCAGTTAGACCAGGTTCAGGCTCAAATTCAGCAGGGGGAAACGGACAAGGCGGAACTGGAGTCGGTCCAACAGCAGTTACAGGAAACTCAAGCCAAGCTAACTAGCACTACTGAGGAGTTAGAAAAGGCTAAGACTCAAATTCAGGAGGCGCAAGGGTCAAAAGCACAACTGGAGTCGGTCCAACAGCATTTACAGGAAACTCAAGCCAAGCTAACTAGCACTACTGAGGAGTTAGAAAAGGTCAACTGTCAGTTTGATGAGGTATTGGGGGAACTTGAGGAAACCCATTTTAAGTTACATCAAATTCAGCAGGAAACAGCCTCGGATACGGAGAGCAAGCAAGAATTGGAACGGGTCAATTCTCAGTTAAATCAGGTTTTGGGGGAATTGGAACAGGCTAAGACTCAAATTCAGGAGGCGCAAGGGTCAAAAGCACAACTGGAGTCGGTCCAACAGCAGTTACAGGAAACTCAAGCCAAGCTAACTAGCACTACTGAGGAGCTAGAAAAGGCTAAGACTCAAATTCAGGAGGCGCAAGGGTCAAAAGCACAACTGGAGTCCCTACAAAAAGAGTTACAGACTATTCAAGGTCAGCTAACCAGCACTACTGAACAGTTAGACCTGGCTCAGTGTCAGTTTGATGAGGTATTGGGGGAACTTGAGGAAACCCATTTTAAGTTACATCAAATTCAGCAGGAAACAGCCTCGGATACGGAGAGCAAGCAAGAATTGGAACGGGTCAATTCTCAGTTAAATCAGGTTTTGGGGGAATTGGAACAGGCTAAGACTCAAATTCAGGAGGCGCAAGGGTCAAAAGCACAACTGGAGTCGGTCCAACAGCAGTTACAGGAAACTCAAGCCAAGCTAACTAGCACTACTGAGGAGCTAGAAAAGGCTAAGACTGAAATTCAGGAGGCGCAAGGGTCAAAAGCACAACTGGAGTCCCTACAAAAAGAGTTACAGACTATTCAAGGTCAGCTAACCAGCACTACTGAACAGTTAGACCTGGCTCAGTGTCAGTTTGATGAGGTATTGGGGGAACTGGAACAGGCTCATATTCAGGCTCAACAGGCGCAACAGGAAAAAGCACAACTGGGGTCTGTCCAACAGGAGTTACAGGAAACTAAAGAGAAATTTACTAGCATTCAGCAGGAGTTACAGCAGGGTCAGTTGAAGTTTGATGAGGTATTAGAGGAACTAGAACAGGCTCATATTCAGGCTCAACAGGCGCAACAGGAAAAAGCACAACTGGGGTCTGTCCAACAGGAGTTACAGGAAAC
>NZ_JBIMLI010000082.1:0-9220 GCF_051859755.1 Limnospira sp. | reverse complement strand
AAACTAAAGACAAGCTGAATAATAAGACTGAGGAGTTGAAACAGGCTCAGTTTATGCAAAAAGAAGCGGCTGAGGAAGTTGATAAGACTAAGGCTGAGTTACACGAGGCGCGACAAAATCTGCAAACACTGCGATCGCAAAAAGAGGAGACGGAGGGACTTTTACGGAAGTGTCACGCTCAACTTCAGGAAACTATGGAGGTATTAGAGTCCTCCCACAGTAAACACAAACAGACTCAAGGGGAATTGGAACAATTGCGATCGCAAAAAGAGGAGACGGAGGGACTTTTAGAGAAGTGTCACGCTCAACTTCAGGAAACCATGCAGGTATTAGAGTCCTCCCACAGTAAACAACAACAGACTCAAGAGGAATTGGAGCAATTGCGATCGCAACTACAAGAAAAGCCACAGGAATTGACAAATCATGCGGTTCAAGTCTCACCAGTTCCAGCTTCCCCCCCAGCACCTGTAGCAGTAGCAGCAATCGACTGGGAAACCTTTTAACCCATCATCTGATTGTAGCATCCGCCAGGACTATATGGAGGGTGACCAAATATCCTGGCGGCGGTTTTCCAGTTAATTTAAGTCATCAGAAATCAGTGATTTTTATTCCTGTACCCAAACAGATACAGAACCCCCGTCACAGGAAAAGTGACCCCATCCCCATTCATTGGTATAAACAGGTTCTTTGATGTGTTCTGTCAGGTCAATAAACTTAGCATTAGGTTTACCAACTTCCATCCATTTTTGACCAGGAATGTTATCACTCATAATCACAGCCATACCTTGGGGGTGTTCTTCATCACCTAAACGAGTCCAACCGATGACATTGTAGTTGTCGAAGTAATCGTATTGTTCCCCGTAGGAGTAATGATGTCGCGCATATAATAACTTATCAATTATCCAACGGTGGGAGGGTAAAACAATTTTATAACTGTTACCATCTTTGCCATAATCTTCGTATTCTGCGCCATAATAGTCAGCATAGAAAATACAGGGATAACCTTCTCGTCGCAGCAGAATAATCGCATAAGCCAACGGTTTAAACCAAGGTTCAACGGGTGCTTCTAAGGCTTGTAAAGGTTGAGAATCATGATTTTCTACAAAGGTGACCGCATTAATGGGGCGTTCCTGTATAAAAGTGCGATCGAGAATAGTTCTCATGTCGAAGTTACCCCCCGACTTACTGGCATAATAAAACTTATAGTGTAGGGGAACATCAAACACAGACATTCGACCCCCCACCGTATCTACATACCAATGTAGAGTATCAATGTCATTATACCAATATTTCCCTACCATAAACAAGTCTTTACCGACGTGATTTTCTAGGGTTTCTATCCATTCTGGGAAGAACCAAGCCGAAATATGTTTAATGGCATCAAGGCGGAAACCATTAACCCCCGTAGTATCAAGATACCATTTAGCCCAGTTAGTGATTTCGTCCCTAACTTCTCGACTTTGGAAATCGAGATCACAACCCATTAAATAGTTAAAATTCCCCTTTTCCAACGACACATAATCATCAAAAACCTTACCTTCCAAAAGATAAATATTCGAGGAATCTTTAGTAAAATCATCATAATCAACCGCATCAAAATGCCACCAATGCCATTGAAAATCAGAATGTTTGCCTTGACGACCGGGAAAAGTAAAATGAGTATAGGCTTTAATCTCTCGCATTTCCCCAATCGGATGAATCCGATTATTCATAGCAAAAGGAGTAGCTTTAACCACCTCAGTTTCATCAGCCCCCATGCGATGATTAACCACCACATCAGCGTAAACCTGAATCCCGGCACTTTGGGCGGCATGAATAGCATCTAAATACTGTTGATGATTGCCATATTTGGTTCTGACAGTTCCCTGTTGATCAAACTCCCCCAGATCATACAAATCATAAACACCATAGCCCACATCAGATTTACCTTTCTTCCCTTTATAAGCTGGGGGAAGCCAGAGGGCGGTAATACCAGCATCGACTAATTCTTGGGCGTTTTCTTTAAGTTGATTCCATAAAATCAAATCGGGATCGATGTACCAATGGAAGTATTGCATGATTACGCCATTAATCATCTAAATTTCTCCTGTCTGAGTCCCAAAAAATATATTTCAATTATAGGATGGTTTTCCGAAACCGATAAGAATACCAGACAAAGCCCCAAGTTGCCGGCTGGTGTGAGGACAGGGGAGAGAACAACCTCCAACCCGATGACTTTCCCCCTAATCATGGCTGAGGTGGGGGGCAGCTAACATAATCTCAGGCTAAACTATACAGTAATGGTTAGATTCAAAGATACAGCAACAGCAAAGGTAAATGTGAATATGAAAAGTTCCTGGATCAACAGATTGGGACAACCAGTTAAATCATCAGCCATGTCCAAAAAGCATTTGTGGCGGATTTTGGGAGGTTGGGTGATTTCCCAAAGTATCCTTTTGGGGACTCCAGCTTTGGCTAATCGTGATTCTGGGTCGATGAGTTATACAGACTTGTTGCAGAAAATCGAAGCGGGACAGGTCATCAGAATTCAAGAAGACCCATCACGACAACTTGCTAAAGTCACATTCACAGACGAAGCCAACGGACAACAGATTAGGTATGTGGCACTATTTGACCATAACCCGGAACTGATGGCCGCGCTGCGGGCAAACCCGGTAGACTATGAGGTAAGACCTTCGGCAGACAATAGCGTGGCTATGGGTTTAGTGGTCAATGTTTTGGTGATTGTGGCGGTCTTAGCATTTCTGCTGATGATTCTGCGGCGGTCTTCCCAGTCTTCGGGAAATGCGATGAATTTTGGTAAATCTAAGGCTAGGTTCCAAATGGAAGCGAAAACCGGGATTCTGTTTGATGATGTGGCTGGTATTGAAGAAGCTAAGGAAGAATTGCAAGAGGTGGTCACATTCCTAAAATCCCCGGAAAAGTTTACCGCCATTGGTGCGAAAATTCCTAGGGGGGTGCTATTGGTGGGACCTCCGGGAACTGGGAAAACCCTGTTAGCTAAGGCTGTAGCGGGGGAAGCGGGGGTTCCGTTTTTCAGCATTTCTGGTTCGGAATTTGTGGAGATGTTTGTGGGGGTCGGTGCATCCCGGGTGCGGGATCTTTTTAAAAAGGCTAAGGATAATTCCCCCTGTCTGATTTTTATTGATGAAATTGATGCTGTCGGTCGCCAACGGGGGGCGGGAATTGGCGGCGGTAATGATGAACGGGAACAGACCCTTAACCAATTACTGACGGAAATGGATGGATTTGAGGGTAATCCGGGAATTATTGTGATTGCAGCCACTAATCGCCCTGATGTGTTGGATACAGCCCTATTGCGTCCGGGACGGTTTGACCGACAGGTGATTGTTGATTTACCTGGTTACAATGGCCGTTTAGGGATTTTACAGGTTCATGCGCGCAATAAAAAGCTGGCTGATGATGTTTCCCTAGAGGCGATCGCCCGCAGAACACCAGGATTAGCAGGGGCGGATCTGGCTAATTTACTTAATGAAGCGGCGATTTTAACGGCTAGACGACGCAAGGAAGCGATTACCCTCTTAGAAATTGATGATGCTATTGACCGCATTACTATTGGTTTGGCTTTAACTCCCCTTCTCGACAGCAAGAAAAAGCGACTGATTGCTTATCATGAGGTGGGACACGCTTTGCTGATGACTCTGTTGAAAAATTCTGATCCTCTTAATAAGGTGACAATTATTCCCCGGTCTGGAGGAATTGGCGGTTTTGCTCAACAGATGTTTAATGAGGATATGGTTGATAGTGGTCTGTATACCCGCGCTTGGTTGATTGATCAAATTACTATTGCTTTGGGGGGAAGGGCTGCTGAACAGGAAGTATTTGGTGAAGCAGAGGTGACTATTGGCGCTAGTAATGATATTCAGATGGTCAGTAATTTGGCGCGGGAAATGGTGACTCGTTACGGGATGTCTGATTTGGGATTGGTGGCTTTGGAAAGTCCCGGAGAACAGGTATTCTTGGGGCGAGGCTTTCCTAGTCAATCGGAATATTCTGAGGAAGTGGCGACTAAGATTGATCATCAAATTAGAGCGATCGCCTTTCGCTGTTATGATCAAGCCTGCCGCCTTATCCGTCAACACCGAGTTTTGCTAGACCAGTTGGTAGAAGTTCTCCTAGAAAAGGAAACCATTGAGGGGGACGAGTTCCGCCGCCTAGTCTCGGAATATACTCCTCTTCCTGAAAAGCAAATGGCGATTATTCTAAACAAATAAGCTACATACAGCTTGTTCACCAGTCGCTGAATACATTGCCCTCACCCTGAATCTGGATCCCAGAGATGGAGAGGGACTTTGAGAGGTGATCAGATGATTTCTGAACAGGCTGTATCAACTACCAAACAGTTGTTAGGGGGCGGTAGGGGGGGAGTCTATCCCCTTCCCCACCAGCCCTTAATCATTTTTTGTGCTGATTCTATGCTGGTTGTGGAACACCCCGCAGAATCCGCAAAAACTGTCCGGCTTGCTGGCGACCATTACTCATCAATTTCTGAATGAAAGCATCATCCCGGTTGAGTTTAGAAGAATAATCAAGTTCTTCGGCTAGGTCATGACTCATACTGATCCAGCGAATATCAATGGGTTTAATTTCATCAGCTAATGGTGTCCCCTCAAAAATTCCCGCCCGAATCCACTTGTTAACTAACTCAATGAAATTAACTTCTTGATACAGGGACAGATTCCCGGCTAATTCATTGCGTCGGTCTAGGATATCTTGGGCGGTTTTGGGTTCAGAACCACGGGTTTTAGGGTTAATTTGAATAATCCAAATCTCGTCAGGTCTTCTGACCATATTTTCTGTCAAAAATTCGGTAACTGGGGGATTTTTAGAAAATAGACCATCCCAGTAAGCATCTTGACCAATATGAACGGCTGGGAATACATTAGGAATAGCAGCAGAAGCCATCACGGCTTCTACGATAATTTCCCCTTTGCGAGAATCAAAGGCTTTAAAATCACCAGATAGAATATTGACTGCACCTAACAATAGGGTGGGACTCGATGAATTCACTAGGGTTTTAATTTCATCAAAATCAATGTGATTTTCTAGGAGTTCTCGCAGGTTAATATACTCTTTGCGGGGAGATATCATGGTGAGAAAATCCACAATCCATTGATTAGCATAAGGATTGGGGGGATAGCTGGGAATTATGCCAGAATCCTGCAAGTGGACTGTGTTAATGACAAAGTTATTTAAACTTTTTTCCCAGACACTTTGAGTAGAGTTATCTTCCCAAATTTTGACTAACCATTTATAGGGGGGTTCTTTTGAACCGGCTGCATATTTGAGTAAACCATACCAAACTGCGGTAGCGCAGATCGCGCCGCCAGAAGTGCCGCTTAATTCGGTAATATTGTATTCTTCGTGAACTCCCTCTAGTAGTAAGTCATGGAGAACACCAGCAGTAAAAGCTGTATGACTACCGCCACCTTGACAAGCGATCGCAATATTTTTTTTGCTCATAATACACCTTACAATTAATTACAAAAAGCTGGTCGATTTTACACTACAATTTTTTCCTGTTTGTTGACTGAAAATTCAGCGGAATAACTGTAGTCAATATTTAGCCAAAACTCCCCACTTACAGAGCCTCTGGTTTCAATCTGAATAGGGCGAATAGTGGTGGTGGGGACAGGTTCAATATCTGGGTTATAGGGGCTGATATCGCCAAAATAAATCGGGGTATTTGGCTGTAAGAGAATGGGGGGAATTTCGTCAGGTAAATTGGGTACAGGAGTCCGTTCATCAATGGTGACGGCGGACAAGAACACGGTCACATCCCGAAAGGTGATGTTACTGTACTTATTGGTAACAGCGATCGCCGCAGTTTCCACCTGATTTGCACCTAGGCTAGGTTGAGAACAAATCAACTCAAAAGAGGGAGCATACTTATCTATTTCTAGGTAAGATTCTGGCGTAAAACTCGCCGCTACGACCGATAATAAAGCCGACGACCAACCCTGATTATCTAGGGGATGACTAAATGATAATCCCCCCGTTTGTGTGCTGATGGCTACATCATCTCCCGAAGATTGTCGATAACTATGAACTGTCACCACGGCAGACTTAGCGGCGGCGATCGCTTTTTCCCACTGGTCTAAATTTAGTGATTCATTATCCGATGAAATCCCCAATTCTCCCAGATAAAAAATCGCCCTATTTGCGCCTAAACGCCAGTCAAAGTGATTACATACATCGGCGATCGCTCCCGCGCCATCCCGCCGCGCCGGGTCATTCCTTCCATTACTACGGGTAACCTTTAACCCAGTCAATTCGGACTCATTTACCCCACCATTAATTAAATAATTACGCAGGGTACGACTAAAGGGGGTTCCGTGCCAAATTCCCTCTATTCCCAACCAGGTAATCTGCAAATCACAGGGATAGCTTTCCCTGACATTTTCGATCACGTCTTCCGCCACCTTACTGATAGTATCAGCATCATCACGCAGTGGGGAACGGGTATCGATAATTACCACCAGGTCAACTTTATTGATTGTATTTTTCTGACTCATATCGCCATCCTCTTCGAGGTATTTTACCAGGTATTTTAGGGTTAATGATCTCCCTTATTTACCATCAACTTTAAGCGATCGCGACCTCGACCACTCACCGAAACCCGACCAGAGTATTGTATTTTCACCGTTTCTATTTTAGCCGGTTCATCTTCAGCATCTAGGATAATTTCTCCCGTCAGCTTAGATGGTTCACTATCCTTAGCGGGTAGGTTTCCCAGAGAGAGAAATTCTCCCTCTTCCAAAACTTGCACACTTTCACCTGGCGAACTAATTACCTCCGCTGCAACTACCCGAAAATCCAGAACATCTGCATTCAGATAACTATTGGTTACTTCCAGGCACAATTTTGACCTATCCTCGGAAGTAGTGACGGCAAAATTTAAACCATCTAAACTGTCGGGAAGTTCCGCCAGCAATGGCTGACTGGTTACCGTCTTCTGGGAAGTTTCACCCCCCAAAGATACAGGAGTTTCTGACACAGTTGCCGATGAGACACCCGCCGCCAATTTGAACTCATAAATACGATGCTTACCCTTACCTTTAGCAGTAGTTAAAGTTATCGTATGTTCACCTTCACTCAGGCTGCCAAGTTGTAGTTCAGTTTGACGTTTCTGATTTTCTCCTGCACCCCAAATGCGGATTAATAGGATACCATCTAGGAATAACCAATCCTCTCCCAAACCATCGCGGTGGTAAGATAAAGTTAATTCCCCTTCCTGATAATCCCTATACAGGCGGAAGTGAATATTCAGGCAATCTGTTGATGCCACTCCCGGCGGTTTTTCCGCATCAGGAGCAGTTATAATTGTCGGTAAGCTAGGGTATTTAATCGGGTCAGCATCACTACCGATATAATAGTTATATTCGGGAGTCCAGACACCTTGGGGAGAAACCTTTAGCCGTTTGGAAGATGTGCCAATTTGCCATAAAATCGCTGGGTCAGATTCGGGAATATCTGAATTGATATTAACCCGACTTTCTGGGTAAAGTATATCCTCTAAATCTCTGGCATTTAACAAGGGTTCTACGAAAGAATCAGCCTGTGCAAATCCCACCGATATCAGGTGGTTAATTAAACTAGGATGCCGGTCAAATTTAGAGGCATAGTCTAATCCTTCTAAATGCGATCGCTTAATTTCTAACTGGCGAACTTGCACCGGACTAATTCCCGCTAGATCTCCATTTAAAAACCCCTTTTGTAACCAGCGATTAGTTTTTTCGATCAACTCTAAACTTTGATACAGAGAAAGATTCCCTGATAGTTGATTTCGCCGATCTAAAATCTCTGGCGTAGTCCTAGGTATACTGTCACAGGCGCGAGGATTGACCTGTATAACCCATAATTCATCCGGCCATTGTTCCGGGGGAATAATTTGTTCATCTACTAGGGATAAAATTGGCGGATTTTCTGCAAATAAACTATCCCAATAAGCAGCATCCCCAATTTCCACAGCTTTGAATAGGGTGGGAATAGCCGCCGAGGCGAGAATGGCATCAATTTCAATTTCGTTTTGGCGAGAGTCAAAGATTTTTGATTCCCCAGATATCACATTAACCGCACCTAGAAATAATCGGGGACTGCTACTATTAATCAGCCTAGGAAGTTGCGAAAAATTGATGTGCTTTTCCAGCAGTTTCTTCAGGTCTAAATATTCTCGTCTCGGCGTGACAGATTGCCAAAATTCCTGAACTCCTCCCCAGGTATAGGGATTAGAAATGTAGCTAGGAATAATCCCCTTATCGTAAAATCTACAGGATTGAACCGTTAAATAATTTAGGTATTGTTCCCAAAGATGGTTGGCTGAGTTATCTTCCCAAAAATCAATTAATTGGTGATAGGGTTCTCTCGCCGTTTCCTGTTGATTTTTGACTAAACCATACCAAGCTAGTAGACTACATAAACCGCCGCCAGAGGTGCCGCTTAAACTCACAATTTCATAGCGATCGCATACATCACTTTGCAGAAATCTCTTTAAAACTCCCGCCGTAAATGCCGCGTGGCTTCCCCCTCCTTGACAGGCGATCGCAATTTTACCTTTTTTCCGCTTCTTCATTTTTTCGCTTCCTAGTAATGGGTGAATAATTCTTTAGTCAACCTCCAGTTTGAATTGGTTTCGGTCACATCAACTCTCTTTTCTCATCATGATGATCACTTCACCACAATACAGCCCAAAGCTAACGTTTGCGGTTGTTTGAACGCCAACGCCCGTATTTTTTGAATCCTTTGTATCGCGCTATGTAGTTGATGCTAAACGGGTAAACCTCCCAATTTTATAGGTGAATTTTTTTGGGGCTGTACCTTATTATTTTATAGAATTTCTCCAAAGGACTCAACCCCCTGACAAAACCTTTATAAAATTTTAACATTTCCCCCAAACGAATGACCCATAAAATTAATCGGTTTTGTTGTGGATAAAAAGCCCAGTTCGATTTACAATTACCAAAGAAGAAGCTAAAATCTGGGTAGCCTTTTTTGTTCTCAGTTTCATGTTTGAGGGAACGCCAGAACAGGAGAAGCCAAAATTACAGCTTCACACGAAGAGCATGATTTAATCTCAAATTAGGTTAACATTTTACGGCAATACGGTATAATAAGCGAGAAGGGTTGAGGATAAACCTATTGCCAGATATGTCAAACCCAAGGAAGCGGCCCAAATCCTTGGAGTCCATGAAAGAACACT